>DASRAT010000410.1:0-12414 GCA_035638015.1 Gemmataceae bacterium
GTGCGGACCCACCTGATCGAAACCGCTCGGCCCGTCATGGAAGCCCTGGTCGAGAAGGTGACCGGCACCAAGGTGGTAAGCCTGCATCACGATATTAGCACCAGCACCGGCGAAGAGGTCGTGCTGTTCACATTGGCCGAATCACCGCTGACCCGCAATGCGAAGAAACGCTAGGGCAACAAATAGGCGGAAGGTTTGGGTTTTGACCTCGCTTTAGTCAATCCTCAACTGAATGCATTCCGATTTGCCCGTGGCGGCCAGCATATGGCGGAGTTTACGTTACCAAGTGCTTACCCGAGGATGACTGGCAGCACCCATTAGCAACCCCGACTTCCAGCCTACCGCCCCCGCGACCACCCAGCTACAATTACACTATTGGCGTCCGGCTCATCATAACCTTGCGACCGAGGCGACGACCTGCTCGTGTCCGCGAGCGCCGATTGTAGGAGTGCGTGACTTGGCACACTTGACCAGCTTGCGACTCGCTGGGTGGAAGTCGATCCGTGAAGCGGAGATCGAACTTCGGCCGCTCAATGTCCTCATCGGGGCGAACGGGGCCGGTAAGTCGAACCTTGTTAGCTTTTTCAAGCTGATGAACAAGATGATAGAGAGTCGGTTCCAGGAGCACGTCGGTACAATTGGCGGGGCTGAAACACTTCTCCATTTTGGTTCGAAGCATACGGCCGCAATTGAAACCGAATTTCGTTTCACCACCGACCTCGGTCAATGCGAATATTCTTTCCATTGGGTTCCATCTGAGGCCCACAACACACTCATATTCCAGACGGAAAGGCTGACCCTTCATCCGCATGATCCTAAGGTTTCCACGGTTTCCGAATCGATAGGTGGCCATCGCGAATGCGGATTGTTGTTCACCTCGGACGTTTCGAAAAGGGACATTACACGCGTTGGAGAATCTATCCGCAAATGCCTGATCCGCTGCCAAGTTTTCCACTTCCACGATACCTCCCTCCTTGCCCCAATACGTCGGGACTGCTTAATAGACGCCAATCGTTTTCTCTATCCTGACGCGGCGAACCTTCCCGCCATGCTGTACCTATACCGCGAACGATTCCATACAGCCTACCGCCGGATTGTCGCAGCCGTGAAAACCGTTGCCCCCTTCTTCGACGACTTCGTTCTCGAACCGCTGCGACTAAACCCGCGGAACATCTCGCTGCACTGGCGCGCCAAAGGCGCCGATTACGATATGGGCCCGCATCAATTGTCCGACGGCACGCTCCGGGCCATTGCCCTGTTCACTCTTCTGCTTCAGCCCGAAGCCGACTTGCCCCAATTGATCGTCCTTGACGAACCGGAATTGGGACTTCACCCGGCGGCATTGTCGGTGTTGGCCGACCTGTTAAAATCCGCAGCCCGGCACAGTCAGTTGTTGATCGCCACGCAGTCCGCGACATTGATCGACCATTTTGAAGCGGACGACATCGTTACCGTTAATCTTCGAGACGGCTGCTCGAGTTTCGAGCGCTTGGACCCACAGCGGCTGAAGGAGTGGTTGCAAGACTATATGCTAAGCGAACTGTGGGAGCGCAACGTTATCGGCGGGGGGCCGTATTGATGATTCGGCTCTATTTCTACGTTGAAGGACAATCAGAGCAAGGTTACGTCAAACGGGTATTGGCGCCTCATCTCGCGGGCTTCGGCGTGCAAGTGATGGGCGCGGTGCTGGCCGCAAGCGGACGCAAGCACGGCCAGGTCTCCCGCGGCGGCGGCAGAGTCTACGAACCGATGCGGAAAGACCTCGGCAACTTGCTGCGCCAGGATACCGGCGCCGACGTTCGCGTTACCACCATGTTCGACCTGTACGCGTTGCATATTGGTTTTCCTGGTTGGGACGCGGCCGAGAAACAGCGGCATCTCCCCCGCGAGCGCGTCGTGACGTTGGAGAAAGCATTTGCGGCCGATGTGGGCGACCCGCGTTTCATTCCGCACATCCAACTCTACGAGTTCGAGACGATCCTTCTTTGCGGGCCGGATCATTTCGCGTTGGTTTACGAGGACAGTGCGAAGGGGATCGCAGCGCTTCAAGCTGTCGTCGTAACGGCAACATCACCAGAACTCGTCAACGACGGCGAGACGACAGCGCCCTCAAAACGAATTATCGACCACTTTCCCGAATATGGCGGACAAAAGACGACCATCGGGGTCGACCTGGCGGAGTGTGTCGGAATAGAAAAGACTCGCTCCGATTGCTCTCATTTCGACCAATGGCTGAAGAGTTTGGAAACGCTTAGCGCTGCATCCACTGGCGGCGCCCCAGCGTGAGCGAAATAGGCTGTTGCCAGCCGACGCATAATCACGGAGCCCTGAGCGCTACAAATCAAGGAACCCAAAGTGCCAAAATTTGCCGCCAATGTTTCCATGATGTTCAACGAGGTTAGTTTCCTCGAACGGTTTGCCGCGGCCGCGGCTGCCGGCTTTCGCGCCGTGGAGTTTGCTTTTCCCTATGAATTTCCAGTGGAAAAGATCGCGGAACAGCTGAACAAGCATCGTCTGGAGAATGTGTTGTTCAATCTGCCGCCCGGCGACTTGGCCGCAGGCGACCGCGGCACCGCTTGTCTGCCCGGCCGGCAGGCCGAATTCCGGGCCAGCGTCCAAACCGCGCTCGGCTATGCCCTGCGCCTCAAGACTCCGCGCTTGCATGTCTTGGCCGGCGTCGTACCGCAAGGGGCCGACCCGACAATCTGCAAAGCGACCTTTGTGGACAATCTACAATACGCCGCGGCCGAGGTTGCCCCGCACGGCATCATGCTCATGATCGAGGCCATCAACACTCGCGACATACCGGGCTATTACCTCAATTTCCAGGCGCAAACGCACGCGTTGATGGAGGAAATAGGCGCCCCCCACGTGAAAATGCAGATGGATTGCTACCACATGCAGATCATGGAGGGCGACATCGCCATGAAACTGCGAAAATACATGGCCCATTGTGGCCATGTGCAGATCGCCGGCGTCCCCAATCGGCACGAGCCTGATAACGGCGAGGTCAACTATCCTTACATTTTTGAGCTGCTGGACAGCCTTGGCTATGGCGGCTGGGTTGGCTGTGAATACCGGCCGGCGGGCAAGACGGTCGATGGGTTGGGGTGGTTGCAGTCTTGGGCCGCCCGAGTAAGATGACGCCGAACCGTATTGCATATCGTCATGGCGGGCAGATTTTCAAGTTCACGGAAGCGATTTCGTTCGTCGTTAATTGCCAGACACCGCAGGATGTCGACGCTTACCCTTTTTCACCTTGGAGTTTCACCATGAGCAAGTCCCCGCAACCGATTCCGCCCGGGCAAGAACACATCATTCCGCACCTGGTGTGCGATCCCTGCTCGGCGGCAATCGACTTTTACAAGAAGGCCTTTGGCGCCGAGGAAATCAGCCGCATGCCGGCGCCGGACGGCCGCCGAATCATGCATGCGGCAATTCGCGTCGGCAAGAGCTTCGTGTTTCTGGTGGACGATTTCCCGGAATTCTGCGGAGGCAAGTCGGAATCGCCCAAGGGCCTGAAAGGCTCGCCGGTGACGCTGCACCACTATGTCGAGAACTGCGACGCAGCGGTCAAGCGCGCCCAGGACGCTGGTGCGACCGTCATAATGGCGCCTATGGACATGTTTTGGGGCGATCGCTACGGCGTCGTGGTCGATCCGTTCGGCCATAAATGGTCGTTCGCGACGCACATCAAGGACATGACGCCGGCCGAAATGCAAGCGGCAATGAAGAGTGCTTTCGCAGAATGCGCGTAACGCCAGGACATGTGGGGCGGGAGTTGTTCGCAGACCGAGTCGCGCACAGCCTTCCGCCCTCTATTTTTTCCCGCCCACTTCTTTCTTCTCCACGCGCATCTTCTGGGTTCCAGGTTCAAAATCGAAAACGGCCGACGAGATACCTAGTTGCTTGGTCCCGTCCAACGGGTGCATCCACAGCACCGCCACGCGGCCGCCGTAGCTGTCGATACCAAGGTAATCGCCAAAGAAGCCGAGTTTGCTGAGATCGTAGGCTTCCTTGTTGGCCTTGTGAAAAACAAAAGTGCGGCCGCCATCGACGCTTCTCGCGAGTGTAACATCGGTGAAGGTGCCCTTGTGAGCGCCGCGGTCGTAATAGGCGATGTTGAGCGAGCCATCGACGGGATCAACCGCCATCCACGGAAACCATTGGTCCTTCTTGTTGCCCTTGGCATCGTTGTTGACGCGCAGCGGCTTGCTCCACGTTTCACCGCCATCGCGGGACGTCATGAGAAACACATCCGGGTCGCCGTTGCGAGCGTCGCCCCAGCATACGTAAATTGTGCCGCGGTCCTTGCCCTGGGTAATATCCACACCCATCGATGGCATGCCGTTGGCCCGGCCCAGGCCGCCGATGGGAAAATCCCAACCGGGACAATCGGCAATCACCTTGTTCTTGCCAAAGTTGACGCCGCCATCGGTCGATTTCGTGAAGAACAGATTGTAAGGCCCGGCCCACACGACATAGACTTCGCCCTTCGGCCCCGCCGCCGGACATGCTCCCTCCACACTGCCGCTGTGATCCCTGGCATCGCCGGGTTTTTCCGAAAGGCGTTGCGGCATATCGAACGATTTGCCGGCGTCCTTGGAACGGGAAAAGTAAATGTGTGTTTTGTGTTCGGCGTTTTTGCTGCCGTAAACGTCGAACCTGGTCCAGGCCACGTAAAGATTGCCGCGGTGCGGTGAATCCGGCCCCATGTCGGCCTTGATCCAGGGCTTGTCCTCAAAAGGCTCCACGGTGTTGAGATGCTCGATCACTGGGACATGCGGGTTCCAGGTAAGGCCGTCGCGTGAGGTGCCGGTGATGATGCCGTTGTTGGCGATTTTGGGTTTGGCGGTACGGATGCCGACGTAAGCAATGAAACAATGGACCGCGACGCCATCGGGCGTGAAAGTAATGACATCGTCGCCCTGCTGGTTTTTGCGTTCATTGTCGCGCGGCACCATCTTCCAGGTGCGGCCGGCGTCGTTGGTGACGTAAGCGAAATCGCTGATGCCAGGGTGCTTTTTCATTTTGGCAATCGACACCGCCACCATGTGATCGGGCTTGGTAGGATTTATGGCCACGGAAACTTCCACGGCGGCGGTGGCTTCCGGCGGTGTCACCCGCGCGATTCGCGGCATCGCGGCGGTGTCACTTTGTGCCGCGGGCGGTTGCCCATCGCCGGGCGCAGGCTCGGCGAGAAGAAGGGCAACGCCGCTTGTCAACAGCAGCAATAAGCCGCCAAGCTTGCGCGGCCCACGGTTACCAGCGGTTGGATCTTGCTGAGGAGGCATGGCACGTCACCAAGTTTAGGTGCGGGGCGAAGTTGCGATCTTCCCTGGGCACAGTTGCTCAAGTCACACACTATCTTCACCCTGGAAGGATTTGCAAGAGAATAGCGCCGCGGAAATGTCCAAACATCCTTGCCCGAAAGTGCGATTTTGTCATGCCTGAAAAATGCCAGGTGCTGTATAATTGTTTCATGGTCGAGGCGGTCAAATGTCCCAAAGTGACCGCGATGGAGTTTTGGACGGACTGTTGGATGACCAATTGACCTGCCGCCGAATGCCACCCAAGCATCGAAATCATGGTTGCGACTTGCACGTTCCAAAGACGTGGCAAGGCTCTTTCACATCTGTTGGACGATGAGGACTCATGGAACAAAAATCTTCAGCCCTGCTGAAAGAGCCCGCGGAAATTCGTTACGCCGAAGAGTTGAAAGCCCTCGCCGCTCATGACCAGTTGCCCAGGCCGACGGGTTGGCGCATGAGCCCGCGCGCCGTCCGCACCTTCATTCTCGGCTCGGACTCCGACAAGCACGACAAAGACAAGCGCCCCGACGCCCCCCATATTCCGCGCAAATTCATCGGCGACGACGCCCTCGTCGAACGCGCCATTGTCACGCTCATGGGCAATCGCGGTTTGCTGCTGATCGGCGAGCCTGGCTGCGCCAAATCGATGCTTTCCGAATTGCTCAGCGCGGCCATTTGCGGCACCTCCACGCTCACGATCCAGGGCACAGCCGGCACCACCGAGGAACAGATCAAGTATTCATGGAACGAGTCCCTGCTGCGTGCCGAAGGCCCCACCCTGAGAGCACTGGTCCCCGCTCCCCTGTATCACGGCATCGGCAAAGGCCAGATGGTGCGTTTCGAGGAAATCGCCCGCTGCCCTCCCAACATCCTGGACTCCCTCATCAGCGTGCTCAGCGACAAGGTCTTGTTCATCGCCGAGCTCAAAGGCGATGACGGCGTCTTGATGGCCCGGCCGGGCTTCAACGTCATTGCCACGGCCAACACCCGCGATAAGGGCGTCCACGAAATGTCGTCCGCCCTCAAGCGCCGTTTCAACTTCGAGACCGTCGCCCCCATCGCCAGCAAGGCGCACGAACTGCAAGTCGTCCTCAGTCAAGCGCAAGATCTGCTCGCCGGCGCCGGCGTCACCGCCAAGCTGCCCGAGCAAGTCATCACGCTCATGGTCACGGCCTTCCTCGATTTGCGCTCGGGCATGACCGACGAAGGCACCGCCATCGAAAAACCGCAAGCCATCATGAGCACCGCCGAGTCCATTGCGGTGACCTTTTCCTGCGGCCTGGAAGCGTATCACTTCGGCGACGGCACCGTCCATGGCGAAACCGTCGCCCATCAGCTCATCGGCACCGTTCTCAAGGATTCCACCGAGGACGCCAAGATACTGCGGCGTTATTTCGATGTGATCGTGAGGGCGCGGGCGCAAAACAACGAGCTGTGGAAGTCGTTCTACGATGCGGGGCGAGCAATTTTGGGATAAACCGCAAGCATGGTTGCCCTCTGCACAGTTGATGGCTCTTGTTTTAAACAGGCGAGCCGCCTGTGCCACGAAATCACGGATCGCACAATGCGGTCTACCCGTGTTTGGTGGAGCATTGGCCGCCGGAGAAGCAATATGTCAGGCGGGGGTTAACCATGCCCGATTTACAAGACGGCGAATCCGTCAACATGCAAGGCTCCGGCAGCAAGCCTTATGTCCTCAAAAACGTCGGCGGCGTTTACTCGTGCACCTGCCCGGCCTGGCGCAATCAGTCGCATGCCATCGAGCGTCGCACATGCAAACACTTGCGCAAACTCCGCGGCGACGCCGCCGAGGAAGAACGCATCGGCGGTGAGCTGCCCGCCAAACCTAAGATCGAAACTGGCGAGACTAATGCGCCGGCGTTGCTCCTGGCCGAACGCTGGGACCAGATCGTCGATCCCACCGGCTGGTGGCTGAGCGAAAAACTCGACGGCGTACGCGCCTACTGGGACGGCAAACAATTATGGTCGCGGCTGGGCAACCTCTTCCACGCCCCCGATTGGTTTATCGCCGGCTTGCCCAATGTGCCGCTCGACGGCGAACTGTGGCTGGGCCGCAAAAAATTCCAGCGTGCCGTCAGCATCGTCCGCCGTCAGGACAAAAGCGATCATTGGAAAGAAATGCGGTTTCTGGTGTTCGACGCTCCCCGGCTGGAAAAAGGCTTCGAGAAACGGCTGGAGTTCGTCAAGGAGAGCCTGAGCGCCGCCAAACTGCCATACGCCCAGGCCCATGCGCATGAGTTATGCCAGAGTTTGGATCATCTCCGCCAGGAATTGACCCGTCTGGAAGCGCTCGGCGGCGAGGGGCTGATGCTGCGTCAGCCGGGCTCGAAATACGAAAGCGGCCGCTCCAGCACGCTGCTTAAGGTCAAGACGTTTCACGACGCCGAGGCCCGCGTGCTCAAACATCTGGAAGGGGCAGGCCGCCACAAGGGCCGCCTCGGTGCTCTGCTCGTCGAAATGCCCGACGGCACCACGTTCTCGGTCGGCACCGGCTTCTCGGACGCCGAGCGCGAAGCCCCGCCGGCCGTGGGCAGTTCGATTACCTATCGCTACCAGGAGCTATCCGAAGGCGGCGTGCCCCGCTTCCCGTCTTACGTCGGCGTCGCCGAATCGCCCCAGCCCGCGCCCGGCGCCAAGAAAGAGAGGACCATCACACCGGAGGAACTAACCAAATCCGCCCGGCGATTTGAGCTTTCGGACGGCGGCTCCAACAAATTCTGGGAGATTGCCATCGACTGCACTGAGGTCACGGTCAAGTTCGGCCGCATCGACACCAAAGGCCAGACTAATGTGAAGTCCTTCGCCGACGCGGCCGCGGCGGCCAAGCATGCCGCGAAGCTGGTGGAGGAGAAAACCACGAAGGGCTACCGGGAAGTCAAGAATTGAAGCCGGTGCATGTATTGGGCTTTGCGCGTCGCCACTTTTTGAACTGTTGCACTTCACCGCGCGGTGGCGTGCTGACTTTTCACAACCCCACCAACAATCACCCCCACCGCCCGCCCCCTCACTTTCCACCCCGCATAGGGACAATTGCGGCTCTTCGACCGGAACTTGCTCACATCAATCGTCCACTCCACCTTGGGATCGATGATTGTGATATCGGCCACCGCGCCTGTTTTAAGTGTGCCGCGGTCGATGCCGAGCACCGTCGCCGGATTGATCGTCAGCTTTTCGATCAACTGCGGCCAGGTTAAATGACCCGGTTCGATCAGGGCGCCGACGCAGATCGGCAGCAGCGTTTCCAAGCCGATGATGCCGTTGGGCGCCTGGTCCAGCTCGCGGGCTTTTTTCTCGGGTGCGTGCGGAGCGTGATCGGTGGCGATGACGCTGAGCGTGCCGTCCTTGAGGCCTTCGATGATTGCCTCCACGTCGGCCTGGGTTCGCAGCGGCGGGGACATTTTGAAATTGCTGTCAAAGGTCCGCAGGCATGCATCCGTCAGCGTGAAATGGTGCGGGCAGGCTTCGCCGGTGACCTGAACGCCGCGCTGTTTGCCGCGGCGAATCAGGTCGACGCCGCCGGCCGAGGAGACATGCAGGATGTGCAGGCGGCCGCCGGTCAACTCGGCCAGCTCGATGTCGCGGTGAATCATCACCTCTTCTCCGGCGGCGGGCATGCCACGCAATCCCAGCCGCATGCTTTCGAAGCCTTCATTCATGACGCCGCCGCGGGTCAGTTCCAGATCCTCGGCGTGGCTCAGCACTGCTTTGTTGAACATGCGGCAGTACTCAAGCGCGCGCCGCATCATTTCGGCGCTGGAGACGGGCGAGCCGTCATCGGTGAAGGCGACTGCGCCGCCGTCCACCAGGCCGCCAATTTCTGCCAGCTCGGACCCTTGGCGACCCTTGGTAACGGCGCCGATAGGGAAGACATTGGCATTGCCGGCGCGATTGGCCTGGAGGGTGACAAACTCGGCGGCGGCCTGGCTGTCGATGGCCGGCTCGGTGTTGGGCATGCAAGCGACGGAGGTGACGCCGCCCGCCAGGGCCGCTGCCGTGCCGGTGGCGATGGTTTCGTCTTCCTCGCGGCCTGGCTCACGGAGGTGAACGTGCATGTCGATCAGGCCGGGGGTGACCAGCTTGCCGGTAGCGTCGATGGTCTGGTCGGCGGTCAGCGCTTGCGGGCCGAAGCCGGCGATTTTGTCGCCGCGAATCCAGACATCGGTGACCTGGTCGATGTTTTGCGATGGGTCGATGACGCGGCCATTGGTGATGCGCACGGTGGTCATGGCGATTGTCCAGTATGATTCAGTGGGACGGCCTTCCCAGGCCGTCCGAGACGGCCTGGGAAGGCCGTCCTACACATGCAACTTTGCCGTCGGAGCAATTATGTCGGCGACCGTGGGGGCGCTTTGTATATTTACGGAATCGTCGTCACCTTGACGGGCCATTCCAGGAGGCTCCCAGCCATGTCGCGAATGTTGTCTGCCGGTTTGTGTGCATTGGCAGTTGTCGCCGTTGCCGCCAGCTCCGCACGGAGCGATTGGTGGTACGGCACGCGTTACAGCTATTACTACCCAACGTATTATTACGCGCCGCCGGTTTATTACTATGCTCCTCCTGTGTACCAGCAGTGTCCAGCGCCGCTGATGCCCGTGCCGGTAGTTCCGGGCGGCTTTGCTCAGCCCGTGCCGGCGCCGCCGTCGCAATCCAAGGAACCGCCGCTGGCAAACAAGAAGCCGCCACTGGTGAGCGAATCGAAATCATTCGCGATGAGCGACGGCAATATGACTGCCGTGCTGGCGGACGCCAACGGCAAGGAGATTTGCCGCGTGGGTTTTTGGAACGTCAGCGGCCGCGATGTGACGTTGACCGTCAACGGCAAAGCGTATGCGGTGCCCCGTAATCGCAATGTGACGCTGTCGGTCAGCCGGACGTTTTCCTGGCAAATCGATGGGAAAATGGCGCAGTCGGAGAAAGTGGCGGAGGATCAGCTGACGCATGAGATTGTGATACGCTGAGCCAGATTGTATTTCGTGGACGTTCGTGAGATTTGCAGATTAGCGAAAAAATGCCCATTTTTATCAGAGGTGTGCGGCGTTTTGGAGAGGAGGAATGCTAGTCGGGCTACCTCACACCGTAAAAAACTAAAAGCGCCTTGACAAACCTATTTCGGCTTCCCATCATAGCCTGCACCTCGCGGTGCCCGCCAGAGGTTTCCTTGTGATCCTACTCGCGCTTATGCCAGTCCTCCAACGATGGCAGCCATAAGTGAATGAGATTAGTGCGCGAATTTCACAAAGTCTCCTGCGCATTCAAAAGCTGACCACTGCTTACAAGGAACCCGAGTCTCCTCGCGAACATTGGCAAATACCCAGCGTCGCTCTGAAAGGAAAATCAGCCATGTGCCGTTGCCGATTTTTAGCTGCCGGTCTCACTGCTCTCATGCTTAGCATTGCGGCCGGACCGCTTGCGGATAGGGCCTCGGCCAGCTCAATAACCGTGCTTAACAACTCTTTCGAGTCTCCGATTACCAACAACGGAGGTGCTTCGCCACCTACCAGCTGGAGTGGGACCGGTACCTTTGGCACCTACCAGGCCGTTAATACTCAATACCCGGCTGGGAGCAACGGCCTTAGTGGCGGCGCAATTGTACCCGATGGATCGCAGGCCGCTTACTTGGCAAGCAATGGCGCGTCTTTATACCAGCTCACTTCAACAGCACTTGCTGCAAACACAACCTACACGCTCAACTTCTGGCTTGGCCAGCGGAACGATTTTACTGCATTTACTACCATTACCGCTGAGCTATTCACCGGCGCAAGCCCAACATCGGGTACCGTAATAGCGAACCAAAATTACAACGATCCTAGTTCCGGCCACTGGTTGCAGGAGACCTTGACATTCACAACGGGTGCGACCGTTTCAGGCAACATTGGCATCGCCTTTGTGAACAATAGTGCGAACCAGTCCAACATCGACTTTGTGACTCTTACGACTCCAGATCCCCCGCCGGCCGTGGGCACCCCAGAGCCTGCCAGCCTGACTCTGATCGGGTTTGGTCTGGTGGCCATTGGCGGCTACCACTGGCGTCGACGGCGCCAGTGTGTTGCCTGATCTACTCTGACCACCTTCGTGGACAAGCGAAAAAGGGGACGCGGACAAAGTTTGAACTGTCCGCGTCCCCTTTGCGTTCCTTCAAGAAAGCCATCGGGTATTGCGTGAAAACCCTGGCGGCCTTGGCGGCCTTTGAAAATACACTGGGTTTTTGAGGTGTTTTCTATTGCTTGCCGGCCGGCTGGTGCGAATCGTCATAGCCAATGGGTGGCGTCGGAATCCCCGCAATCGGCACCTTGGCCGCCACCGCAGGTTCTGGCAGGGCAACCGGATTCTCAAACGAATCCAGATTGTGATCTGGCTGCATCGACGGCGATGGCGGCAATGCCAAAGAGGCGTCTTCGGCCGCCTTGGACGCCCATTGTAATTGATAGCGTTGATTGCCGATGGTCAGCTCATCGCCGTTTTTGAGATTGCCTTCCATGACCTTGACGCCGTTGATGCGGATGCCGTTGGTGCTGCCCAGATCGCGGACCACGAAGTAGCCGTCTACCTGGGCCAAACAGCAATGCCGGCGTGACACTTTGCGGGAGCCGATCTGAATGTCGCATTCCTGGTGACGGCCCAGCAACAAAATCGGCTTATCCAGCACAATGTTGGGGCCTTCATTCAGTGCCAGGAGTTGAGCGGGCATGGCATTCACTCGCCGACAGGCGTCACGGCGTCGCACGCAGGGGCATAGCGCATCGTAACCGCGCATGCCTCGCCTATCAAGCCCCGCCAGACAAATTGACTCGTTTGTTTTTGCTTGCCAAGTCGCCGTGGGCGGCGTGCGCGTCACCTTCGGCATAAAGGGGCAGGCCTGACTGCCGACTTAACGGGCGGACGCCGACAATCTGGTTGGACACTGCTCAGCCGCTCCCCAGGTTGTTTTTTGGTTTTTCCCCTTGCATTGTGAACGTATGTTCAGTTATGATGAAGGTAGCAAGAGGCCAGGAGAGTCAGTGTCTCCTTTGGAGCCCGCTGAAAAACTACCTCCATGATGCGATATGATGAAGGTTCCGGTCAGGAGGGTTGTTGCATCATG
>DASRAT010000411.1:0-2040 GCA_035638015.1 Gemmataceae bacterium
GGCGGCATTTCATCAAGATTGGCCGGCGGCCGTTTGGCAAGGGCGGGCGACGCCTTACTTTCGGCGGTCGGCGTGGCGAAGGCTTCGTGGACTGGGCCGCGCGTTTGCACTTCAATGCCCTGTTGAACGCCGGGCTCGTCAACCGGGACCGGCGCCGGCGGCTGGGCAGGCGCGGCAAATGCGCAAACAGCAACCGGCAAGGTCAAGGCACAAGTCAAAACGGATAATTTGGCGAACATATAGCTTTCCTCCCTGGAGTGCCAACAATGTCGCATCCAAGGAAGGCGGCAATAAGCTGCGGTGGGGGGATGTGTCAATAGGGAAAGACCTGCGGCCCCGCCGTTGGCGGCTCGGCATGAGCAACCCGATTTGTCGGCCAAGTTGACCCCGCTTGCCGATTGGAAATTGGCGAACCTTTGCCACGCGAAATTTGCCCGTTGGCTCGACTTGAGAAAATCCGCAAAAAATTAGTGGACGCACCCCCCAGTCGTCGCGCAGTATATGTGTGGCTGTTTCCTGGGGGGAGCCGTGTTGACCGCGTGGCGTGCCGGTCGCTCCCAGCAGGTATTGGCCCAAAGGTAATGATGCGATGAATAGACGACTCGCGGCCTTAGTTTTCGGTTCTTTTCTGACGGCGAGCTTCTTTGCTATGCCGGCCTGGACACAACAAACCACCCCTCCCACGGCCCAACCAGTGGCCGGCGCTCTGCCAGCAACGTATGACCTGCGGACAGTCAATGCCGTCACCCCGATCAAGAAACAATCGGGCGGCACCTGCTGGACGCACGGGACCATGGCGTCCATCGAAAGCCATTTGCTGCTCAGCGGCACCTGGCAAAAACTGGGAATGACCGGCATTCCCAAATGCTCCGAGTATCATCTCGACTGGTGGAACGGTTTCAACAAAGAGTTCAATGAAGACACCAAGGACACTGCCCGAGGCATGACGGTGCACCAGGGTGGCGATTACAAAGTGGCTGCCGCCTACATCTCCCGCGGCGACGGCGTCGTCATTCTGCCTGAAGGCGTGGCCCAGACCGGCTGGTACAGCAAGAAGCCCGAAAAGACCGATCCGGCCTACAAAAAGCTGTATGTCCGCGACGTTGAGTTCTTCACCATGGGCAACAACCTGGAAGGCATCGAACTGATCAAGAAGCAAGTAATGAAGTACGGCGCCATGGGCACCGCCAACGCTCACGGCCGCAACAACAAGGACAACATCCACTATCAACCCATCGACTCCGCCGGCGATCCGAACCACTCGATCGCCATCATCGGCTGGGATGACAACAAGTATTACAAGGAAGCGCCGGCCGCCGGCGACCTTGGCAAGACCCGCGCTCCGAAGCCAGGCGCCTGGCTCATCAAGAACAGCCACGGCGAAACGGCCGGCGAGAAGGGCTATCACTGGATCAGCTACTACGACAAGCACAGCGCGCGTCATCCCGAGATGGGCGCCGTCACGTTCCGCAATATCGAATGGCTGACCTATGACCACATCTACTATCACGACGCCCACGGCTGGCGTGATACGCTGAGCCAGGTCTCCAAGGGCTTCAACGCTTTCAAGGCCACCGGCCGCGAGACGATGAAGGCCGTTAGCTTCTACACCTCAGTTCACAACGTCAACTACACGCTGGAAGTTTTCCGCAAGTTCGAAAACGGCCAGCTGTCCGACAAGGTTGTTTCGCAGACCGGAAGCATACCGTTCACCGGCTACCACACCGTGGATCTGCAAGCTCCGGTCAAGCTGAAAGAGAACGACATGTTCTACGTGTGCGTTACGTTGTCGAACGGTGGCCATGCCATCGACCGCACCTCGAACATCCCGGTGTTGCTCGACGATCAACAACCCCCGCCCGACCAAAAGGGTGGCGTGCAACCTCCGCCCGACCAGAAGAAGAACGACCAACCTCCGCCGAAGAAGGGCATGCAAGGCGGCGGCAAGGGCGGCGGCAAGCCGATCGTCATCTCCACGGCCAAGCCCGGTGAAAGTTTCTATCACGACGGCAAGGAATGGAAGGACCTGTATGACTACAA
>DASRAT010000412.1:0-3366 GCA_035638015.1 Gemmataceae bacterium
ATCGCTTGGAACTTTCGCCGGATCCGTCCTATAACGAATGCATCTTGCATACAGCTGTCATCGCACAAAATCTACAGCTGGGACAAGGTCAAATTGTTCAAGTTATTTTTGCGCAGGCCCTAAAAAGCGATTTGTGACGGAGCATGCAATGCCGAATCAAACTCATTCATACATTGGCCGGCACTTTGCTTCGATCCTTCTTGTCCATGGCATTGACCGTTTGGGGAGCCGCGACTGGCCATTCCTTCCACCGCGCACATTGCCGCCAAAAGCTCAGCGGATTGTCATGCACCACCTTGCGAATCGTCTCCGCCGGATGGCCGCGGCGTTTCATTTCGAGCATGAATTCCGGCACCGCCAGCGGGTCTGACTTGCCCCAGTCGCCGGCGGAGTTGACCATGATGCGATCGGTGCCGACCATTTCGAGAATGTCCACGGCCCGCTGCGGCGTGCATTTGGTCGTCGGATAGAGCGTCATGGCGCACCAGAAGCCGCCGTCCAGGGCGAAACGCACGGTGTGTTCCTCGACATGGTCGATGCAAACTCGCTCGGGCTTGACGCGGCGGTCGTTCTTGAGCATGTCGATAATCATTCGCGTGCCCTTGTACTTGTCTTCAAGATGGGGCGTGTGAATGAGAATCAACTCGTTCAACTTCATGGCCAGATCGACGTGTTCCTGGAAGATGACGGCCTCATTTGCGGTATTCTTGTTGAGGCCGATCTCGCCGATGCCGAGCACGTTGGGCTTGTTGATGTAATCGGGAATGATGGCGATCACGTCACGCGAGAGCTTGACGTTTTCGGCTTCTTTGGCGTTGATGCACAACCAGCTGTAATGCTGGATGCCGAACAGCGCTGCGCGCTTGGGCTCGATCTCGGTCAAATGATGGAAATAATCGCGGAAGCCCTCGGCGGAGCCGCGGTCGAAGCCGGCCCAGAAGGCAGGCTCGCTGACAGCAACGCAACTGCACTGCGCCATCCGGTGATAATCATCGGTGACGCGGGAGATCATGTGGATGTGCGGGTCGATGTAGTTCATGATGTTCAAACCGTTTGCGGCTTAGCAAGGAGAGTGGGATTAATAACGCGGCTGGGGTATTTTCCATTTCGGATCGTAGTCGAGCGAAAAAATCTGTTGCAGGCGTTCGGCGCGGCCGCCGCTTTGGTCGGCGATGACTTCGAGGGCCTCGCGGATTCTAGCCAGGCGCGGATCGTTGGCGACGCCGTTGGCGCCTGTACCGCGGCCGATGCGGTCGAGAATGGCAGCCAGATCGAGCAGCTTGCAGCGGGCTTCGAGGAAGTGGCTATCGAGGGCCGTACTTGCAGGGAGAGGAGTCATATTCTGTCACTCTCAAACTGGGTTGATTTCAAATAATCGGCGATTGTCCAAACTCACCAAAGCATTCAAACTTCCCGACCGAAAGCCTTCCATATCCAGGGTAACGAACTTGAACCCAAGTTCTTTCAGTCGCCGTACAAGGCCTTCTCGAACTGTCGGCTCGACAAAGCGGCCCACTTCGTTTTGCGGAACTTCGACGCGAGCCAATTCGCCTTCATGCAAGCGCACGCGGCATTCGCGCAAGCCCAATTCGCGCAGATAGCGTTCCGCTAACTCCACGCGATTGGTGCGCTCCGTCGTCACCTCGACCCCCGGCGCCAGCCGGCTTGACAGACAAGGCGATGCCGGTTTGTCCCACGTCGGCAGGCCCCACGTCTTGGCCAGGGCCCGCACGTCCGCCTTGGTGAAACCCGCTTCTTGCAGGGGATGCCGTACTTTATGCTCGGCAGCGGCCGTTAAACCCGGACGATAATCGCCAAGATCGTCAAGGTTCGCGCCGCTGCAAATCACTTGGACACCCAACTTTGGCAGCAACTTCTCGATCTGGCCGTAAAGCTCGTCCTTGCAATGGTAGCAACGGGTGCCGTCGTTTTTCACATAATCGGGGTCGTCAAACTCGTCGGTTGCGACCAAACGATGACGAATGCCAATGCGGCTTGCTAACTCTTTTGCTTCCTCGATTTCGGCGCGTGGCACGCTGGCGCTGTCGGCGGTTACGGCCACGGCCAGTTGGCCAAGGGCCATGCGTGCGGCCTGGGCGACGACAGTGCTGTCAATGCCGCCGCTGAAGGCCACGGCCACACTGCCGAGACTTCGTAGTGTCTCAAGCAGCTTGGCCCGTTTGTCATCCAAGCTTAACGCTGCCGCCATGCCATGTCTCCGCACTGGGGTAATAATGTCATCTTAATTCATCCGCCACCTAATCACAAGCGCTAGCTGTCCTCTTCCCAACGGCGGACAAGCCGGGTATGCTGGAAGCCAGTCGCCCAATATCTTTAGTGACGTTCCATTGGATTACGCGATGACCGACTCTCCCAAACCTGCTTTGCGTTTGCTCATTGTCGACGATGACGAAACGCTTCGCCAGGGGCTACAGCGGCGATTTGAACGGCAAGGCGTCAGCGTCACGGCTGTCGGCTGCGCTCGTGATGCGTTTCAAATCGCCGAGCAAAAGCGTTTTGACGTGGCTTTGCTCGATTTGAATCTTCCCGATGGCAGCGGCATGGACGTTTTGGCCAGGCTAAAGGAAGTGCAGCCGGAGATCGAAGCGCTAATGCTCACCGCCAATGCCAGTATCGAGACGGCCATCGAGGCGGTCAAGCGCGGCGCTTATCACTATCTGACCAAGCCATTTAACTTCCCCGAGTTGGATTTGCAAATTGAAAAGGCCTACGAAAAAGTGCGGTTGGCCCGCCGCGAACGCCAGTGGGTGACGCAAATCGGCTATGAGTCGGATCGCTACCGGTTGGTTGGTTCCAGCCCGCCGATGCGACGCGTGGTGCAGCTCATCGAAAAAGTGGCGCCGACCGATGCCACAGCATTGGTGCGTGGCGCCAGCGGCACCGGCAAGGAGCTGGTCGCGCGGGCGATTCACTACAACAGCCCACGCAAGCAAAGGCCGCTGGTAACCATCAATTGCGCGTCCCTTCAGGAAACGCTGCTGGAGAGCGAGCTTTTCGGCCATGAAAAGGGGTCATTCACCGGGGCCACCCAGGCCAAGGCGGGTTTGATTGAAGTGGCCGAGGGCGGTACGCTGTTCATCGACGAGATTGCCGAGATGGCTCCTGGTTTGCAGGCCAAGCTGCTGCGCGTGTTGGAAAACGGGCATTATCGGCGAGTCGGCTCGACGCAGGAAAACCTGGCTGATGTGCGTATTGTCGCGGCAACCAACAAAAACCTGGAAGAGGAGCAAAAGGCCGGCAAATTCCGTGAGGATCTTTATTATCGGCTTAACGTCGTCGCCATTCAACTGCCGTGTTTGAAAGACCGGCCGGATGATATTGCCGAACTGGTGCGGCATTTTTTGA
>DASRAT010000413.1:0-6038 GCA_035638015.1 Gemmataceae bacterium
GCCTGAATTGATGGCCAAGTGCTGGCAAGACCTTGCATCCGTCGACGCCGAAGTGGCCTATAAGGCAAAATGGCAAATGGTGCGGAATCCGGACGCGGCGCTCCCGTTTCTCGCTGAGCACCTGAAAGTTGCAGCCGAGCCAGATGTCAAGCCGTAAGAACCGGTGAAACGGGTGCCTTGGACCTGTTCGGGCATGGTGCAGCTTTAGCCGCCTCGTCCATCGTGACAGCCCTGGCGCCTTTGCCGAGCTTTGAAACAACTTCTTTCAGGCTACTTGGGCCACGACTGTTGCTGAGGAGCACCTCATGTCCTGCCTTGAGGAGGTGGATTGCAAATGCCCGGGCGACTTTACCCGAACGATGAGCTTTCCGAAGTTGCGCCCCTCCAGCATGCCGATGAAGGCCTCCGGCGCCTTTTCCAGCCCATCGACGAAGTCCTCCCGATACCACGACGTAAAGGAACTCAAGTTCCATCCGGCCGAACCCCCTAAAACCCGGACCCTTCCTGCTGGGACGGGCAGCGGATTCAGGGTCGAGGTGAGATTCAACAAGGAGCCTGTCGGCAAGTGCTCGATCGAAATCTACAACACGGCCGGCAAGGTGGATTTCGGTTACGCCCACACCACGTCCACCGACAAGCTCTCTGGCCGCTGCACGATGCTTTTCACCGGGCAAGGAAAAGAGAAACTCGCCGATGGGCCATACCAGGCCAAGGTCAAGATCGCGATGACGTATTTCTCCTTGTCAACTGGCATATCGGCGAGCCGTCAAAGTGATCGCTCATAGGGTTGGAGACCGTGCCGAACACTTTTATGACCTCTAAAGGTTGATTTACGTTCTTTCCAATTCGACGATTTTCCCACGTCTTGACGCTGTATCCGGCAAAAGCCCCGGTCGGAATGGCCGGGGTTTTTTGTTGCGCAGAAACTTCCGCGGATTTTTTTGGCCAAGTCGCCATATCCAGTGTTTGCACGCCGCGCAGTAAGGTTGCCAACTCATGGTGGCCAGATGGCCACTCTACTGGTTTTACCGTTGACATCTACTGTGTAATCGGTAGAATGACCCACGTACTCTTCCAAGGAGATGCCCACATGGCCAGGCCGAAATCGCCGCATCCGACACCCGGGGAGCTGGAAGTGCTTCATGTTTTGTGGAGCGACGGGCCGTCGACGGTGCGCGAAGTCATGGACGCATTGCCCAAGCAGCGCGCCTACACCTCTGTGATGAGTTTGCTGAATGTGATGACCGACAAGGTGCTGGTGACGCGTGCGCCCGAGGGAAGGGCGTTTCGTTACACGGCCAAATTCCGCCCCGATCAGACGCAAAAAACCATGTTGAGGGACCTGCTCGACCGCGTATTCGAAGGCTCGGCCACCGCACTGGTGGCCCGGTTGCTGGAGCAATCCCGGCCCACTCCGCCCGAATTAGATGCGATCCACCAAGTCATTGACGAGTACCAAAAACAGAAGGAACGCGGCAAATGATCGCCGAAACGTTGACTGACCTGTTGGCCATGACGCTTCTCCATTTCGTCTGGCAAGGGGTGGCCGTGGCGGCCGCTTTGATTTGCCTTGGCGGGCTGCTTCGTTTGCGTCAGCCGTCGGCGCGATACGCTCTTTATTTCGCTGCCTTGGCATTGATGGGCGCTTGCCCTGTAGTGACCTTTTGTTGGCTCGGCACCGGCGCGAGATTTTGGGTTGAGCCGACCCCCAGCGCGCCATTGCCGCCAGCCGCGGAGCTTGCCAAGGCCATTGAGCATGGCGATGGAGAACGGGCGCCGATGGCGATTGCCATTCCGCGCGCAAATTTCGGCACGGAAGAGTCGCGCCGCGCTAACTGGTTCGATGGCCATCAGCGCTGGATCGTGTTCGCCTGGCTGGTCGGCGTCGCAGTGCTGGGGACTAGACTGCTGCTCGGTTGGACATGGCTTCAGCGCTTGCAGCGCCAATTGGAGACGGTGCCCGAAAAGCTGACCCAGGACGGATTGCGTTTGTGCCGTGCGCTCGGTTTAAAACCGTGCCGCATATACGGCAGCCGGCAAATTCATGAGGCCATCGCCGCCGGGTTGTTTCGGCCCATCATCCTGATTCCCGTGTCCTGGCTCACCGAGTTGCCAGCAGAAATGCTCGAAGCGGTATTGGCCCACGAGTTGGCACATTTGCGCCGCCATGATTTGTGGGTCAACTTGCTGCAGCGGATGACGGAAACGCTGCTCTTTTACCATCCTGCGGTCTGGTGGGTTTCGCGCCGCTTACGGACGGAACGGGAGCTGTGCTGCGATGATCTTGCCGTCACCGTCACCGGAAATCGCCTTTGCTATGCCCAAACGTTGGAGCAAGTAGGACGCTTGACGTTGCGTGAAAAACAGCCCGAATTAACCGTTGCCATGGGAGGTAGCATGAGCCTTTTGACGAGGGTCCAACATGTTCTGGGCCGCCAACCTGCAAGCGCATCGAGCATGCCCTGGTTGGTGGGGTTGGCAGCCGTGATGGTGCCTGCTCTAATTGCTTGGTGGGTCTTCACCGCGCCAACGCCAACGGGTGAGGCTGCGCAGACCCAAAGCGGAGAAATCACCGGCACGGTTGTGGACACGAAAAACCAGCCGGTGCCGTCCTTGAAAGTATTGGCCTACAAGAATAACCAATTGATAGAGCAGGCGATCCAGACCGACGCCAAGGGCCAATTCAAAGTCCCGGGCGCCTGGCGCGACACATCGGAAGCCCATCATACTTTGCTAGTCAAGGACAAGGATCACGTGGGCTGGCTCGACTTCGCGCAATGTCCAAGCTTCAAGGCCGAGGACACCGCTTTCACGATTCAACTTTTGCCGGTGGACCACAGGCTAGCCGGACAATTCACCGATCCCAGCGGAAAACCTTTGGCAGACATTCCCATTGCCATCGAATGGCTTCATCATGAGAAGAATTGCGGCATGTCGCCATCCCGATTTGGTCAAGGCCTGTTTGGCGTTGAGATAAAGACCGACGAGCAAGGCAAGTTCTCTTTGCATGTTCCCGCCGGGTGCTCTGGTGAATTGCAACCACGACACGCTGATTGGGCAGCCCTTCGCATTCGTTGGAAAAAGGACCAACAGGACCTTGGCAGCGTCAAGCTGATCGCGGGCGGACGCATTGAAGGCACAGTACTGGATGCCACGACTGGCAAGCCGGTTGCCGGCGCCTCCGTGGGCGCACAGGCCTATCAACCGCAAATCGACACGGGAGGCTGGGGCGATGCCAAGAGCGACGCGGACGGGCGCTACGTCATTGGCGGTTTGGCTCCTGGGACCTACAACGTTTTGTTCAGCGGATTTCACGAAAACCGCAAATTGACGGCCGTCGCAGTTGAAGGGGTTGAGGTTCTGCCGAATAAGCCAGGCAAAGCCGACTTCCGCGTTATGGAGGGCCGAGAGTTGTCCGGCAAAGTGATTGACGGAGAGACCGGCAAGCCCATGGCCAAGATTTATGTCGGATACTACGGCACGGCCCGGCCGCGCTCCGGCGCTGCTTGCATGATGGAGCGCACTGATGAGCAAGGGGTATTTCGCTTTTTCGTGCCTCCCGGCGTCAGCTTTGTCTACATTGCCAGCGGCGACAGGAAACGCCTGGCTGATTCGACGTGCACCCTTGATCTTGCGGCGGACAAAGTTGCGCCCGCAGTGGTCCTAACGGCCGGCCCCCTTTACGAGCTACCGGCGCAAGCGAAGACGTTTGTGGTTCCCGCTGGAGCTGGAGACAATGCAAAGGTTGACGATCAAGCCTATGTCGTAAAAGTTTCTTTTCGCGCGGCAGGTGACCGGCCCGTCGCGGGAGTCGAGCTACGAATGGTTTACAGCGATGGTCGAAATACCGCCATGTGGGCCAGCCATTCCGGCAAAACAGCTGATGTGCCGGTCGTTCAATTTGGTGAAGGCCGCAAAGCATTCTTCTTGGTCGATGCCCACGGATTCAAGCCGACACAATCGCCGGAGTTCGTCGTTGCCAAGACGATTCCACCTTTGTCCATCGATCTGGAACCGGCGGTCGCTGTGCAAGTCCAAGGACGCGTATTGAACGTTGACGGCAAGCCGGTGCCTGGCGCTCGCGTGCGCACCGGACGTACAATCTGGCACCAGGAAGAGGATTTTCCTTGGGGCGTCGAAACGGTTACGGATAGGGAGGGGCGATATGTTCTCAAACACGTTGGCGTCGGCGACCGCTTTTTTGTGCGGATCGACAAGCCGGGAACCGGCGGCGCGGAGTCGGATCGAATGACGGTTGCCAAGGCAGAGCCGATCACTCTGCCCGACTTTCGCCTTGGCCCGCCGAATTTGGCAATCAAAGGCCAAGTGCTCAGCCAAGATGGCAAGCCCGTTCCGGATGCGAAAATCAGCTATAGCGGTGAATCAAAAGTAGAGACCAAATCGGATGCCAAGGGTCGTTTTGAGCTTGGTGGCTTGCCGGCTGGAAAACTGCCGGTAAAGGTTTCCGCGGCTGGGTTTGAAGACAGCGGCTCGGTTGTCAGGGCGGGCGCTACCAATGCCAAGCTTTACCTCTATCGGCCAGAGTTGCCGGTGGACCCGGCGTTGAATGTGCTTTTGAAACTTCGGCCCAAGGACGGCAAAACGGTTAGCGCCACGGAGCTTTGGCTAGTGGATGTGGATAGTCAGTCCACATTGTGGGGAACGGAGTTCAATGGAAACGAATACCTGTCCGATCGATTCAGGGAAACACGAAAAAATCTGGCGTTTGTGGTTTTCCCGGCTGGCTATGCCCATCCGGTCAGCATTCCATTCGACCTCAGCAAAAACCTTGATCCGCAGGTATTCGACTTGGAGCCTGCCGCCGCCGTCAAGGTGCGGGGCCGCGTTCTTGATGCCGAGGGCAAGCCCGTGGCTGGTGCAGCGCTCAAGTTATTTCGCGAAATCATTGTGGCCGGCAAAACCATTAATTTGCCGTTTTTCCAAACCAATCCGGGTGAGGCCAAGGCGCCCATGACCGACACTGAAGGCCGCTTCGAGATTGGCGGCCTGGCGCCGGGCACTCGCATCGCCGTTTATGCTAACAAATCCGAATTCGCTGGCGTGCGCTCCGCCTGGAGCACGCTGGACAAAGACAAGGATGCGCAACTGCCGGTTCTGGTCTTGAAAAAGTCTACCCGCGAGCTGACTGGAGTTGTGGTTAACACCGAAAATAAGCCCGTGGCAGGCGCCCGCGTCAAAATCCCCGACGTTGCTCCCGTGGAAACGACGACGGACGCCACCGGCCGTTTTCAACTGCGAGCCATCCCGGAGGGAACTGTCCTGTTGATAGTGGATTCGCCCGATTACGAAATCGCTTATGAGAGCGTGCCGCCGGGTAAAACGGAGGTACGGATCATTCTGGAACGCGAATGATTGCATGTGTTTCTTCCAGAGCGTGACTCGCCCGAGAATACGGCGAGTTTTGGGGAGTTGCGTCTTCGCTTTTTTCGGCTTCTTGCAAGATTTCTCCGCTCAAACCGCCGCGAGCCTGCAATATAGTGGTAAAGCGCTTCCCGGAGATAACGCCGATGCCGCAATCCTCGCTTGGCGACTTGATGACCTACCTGCGCAAGGTCTGCGCCTCCCAGGAAGCCAACCACCTGCCCGATGGCGATCTTATAACGCGGTTCCTGACCAATCGCGATGAAGCCGCCTTTGCGATCATGGTGCAGCGGCACGGGCCGATGGTGCTCAGCGTTTGTCAGCGTTTGCTGAATGACGCTCATGCCGCCGAGGACGCCTTTCAAGTGACATTCATGGTCCTGGCCCGCCGAGCCGCCTCGGTCTTGCGAAATCAGCCGCTGGCTGGCTGGTTGTACGGCGTCGCTCGCCGCGTTGCCGTCAGGGCGGCGGCTCAAACCACCGCTCGCCAGCACAGGGAAAGGCGGCACATCTCCATGCAATCCCCAACGCCCTCCGATGATTTGAATTGGCAAGAGCTGCGTGCCGTTTTGGACGAGGAAATCGGCCGCTTGCCGGAAAAATACCGCTTGCCTGTCGTGCTTTGTTACCTGGAAGGCCAAACGCACGAAAAAGCG
>DASRAT010000414.1:0-3525 GCA_035638015.1 Gemmataceae bacterium
TGGCCGCGATGGTCGCCACCTGGCCGCGCAACTTGTTGACATTGCCTTTGCCACTGGGATGCACGCGATTGCTGAGGACAATGACAGCCGATTGGCTTTTGGGATCGATCCACACTGACGTGCCGGTGAAGCCGGTGTGGCCGTAACTGATGCCTGACGGAAACACGTCGCCGCGATTGCTGGAATAGCCAGTCTGCATGTCCCAGCCGTAGGTGCGCAGCCCTTTCTTGCCGCCGCCCAGCGGAATCTCGCGCGGCGTGGTCATGAACTTGACCGTCTCCTCCTTCAAAATGCGTTTGCCGGAATATTGGCCGCCATTCAGCAACATCTGCGAATAAACAGCCAGGTCGTCGCCGGTGGAAAATAAGCCTGCATGTCCCGCGACGCCGCCGAGCGCATAAGCGCGCGGATCGTGAACCTCGCCGATCATCCAGGCCCCGCCGCGTTTTTCCGTGGGGGCCGCTCGCTCCTTGAGTTTGCCCTGCGGTTTGAAAGTCGTCTCATTCAAGCCCAACGGAGCAAACACGTTTTCCTTGGTGAAGTCATCCAGAGTTTTGGCGCTGATCGCCTCCACAACCTTGCCGAGCAGGATATAGTTGACGTCGCTGTAGGTAAACTTGCTGCCCGGTTCGGAGACCGGTTTCAATGCCGACAACTTCTTCCAGGCCGTTTCGACGCCGGCCTGATAGTCCGCCAGCGGATTGTCGGCGATAAAGCCGCTGGTGTGCAACAACAACTGTTCGATAGTGATATTCTCAGTTTCCTTGCGGCGAAAGGCGGGCAGATGTTGGGAGATTTTGTCGGTGACCTTCAATTTCCCTTGGTCAATCAGCACCATGATTGCCGTGGCCGTCGCGATCGGTTTGGTCAACGAGGCCAAATCGAAAACGATCTCCGGCAGCATGCCGATCTTGCCAGGTTCGACGGTGTGATTGCCGTAGGCTTTGCGGAAAACAACGGCCCCTCTGTGGACGACAACGACCACGACGCCAGGAGCGTCGCCGCGGCTAAGCGCTTCTTTGACAGCCGTATCGATCTTGGCCAGGGCTTCCGGCGACAGGCCAAGTGCTTCGGGGGCGAGTTGTGGAAGAGGTTTTTCGGCTGCCGCCGCTGATTGAGTGGAAAAGCAGTGCAGGCCCGCAACGAGCACAACAAAACAACCCGTGCAGTTGGTTTTTCGCATGGCTACAAACCTCGCATAAGATTGCCAGCGGCGGTTAAGTCAAAGATTCGTACCTTGTGACTGTGAACATAGCCTCGCGAGAAGTGCTGAGCAAGGTTATTAAATGCCCTGCGTGGATTCACTGCCCTCACGCTCGCTGGGAGAAACTTGGAGTCGTTGAAAACGAAGAATTGATATCGATCATGAGGCCATGCACATGAAAAACCCGGTGTGGTTTGCTGCGGTGGTTTCGTTGGCGGCTTGCCTCACCTCCTGCTCTCCCGCCGTTGCGGACGTCATCGGTTTCTGGCCTCGCCGAGACCTTGACGTCCGCGTGCGTTTTGAAAACCTGAGCGATTACCCCAACCATGATTTCTATTTGAAGTACGGATTGGGGTCCGGAAATCCGAACGCGGGCTTGCATTTGACCAGGATTCAACCCGATTCGGTGACGCGCCTGGAGGGAAATGGCAGTCGAGCTACTGAACTCTACCTGCTGGCAGTCCCGCGCGGGCAAAAAGTGGAACAGCCGCCGACAGGGCCTGATAATCGCAAATGGCTTACCACAAGCTCCAACGGCGCGGCTCTTCAATCCTGGCCTTTTCCGGATATGCAACTTGAGGACTTGAACGGATACACCCTGGTGTTCCGCGTCCGCATCGATCAAGACCGCTTGGAAGTGACCTTGGTAAGGTCCCAGGCACCCATACCCTGGACGTGGATTGGGGTGGCCACAAGCCTGGGCATCGCCGTCGCGGGGATTGTGTGGATCCGACGATTTCGCAGAGCCAAGCGACTTGGGAAACCGAGTCCTGACTAAACCCCCACCGCCGCCGCATATCGGTGCGTAGGCATCGGCCTGCCAGGGCGGAAGCTCTGCGTTTTGTGCTCCTCAACGGTCGCCCCGCGCGACTGGCTAGCCGTCTTCAGTACCTTCCGCACGTGGTCCTGCAGCACTGCCGGATCGATGGCCACGCGGGCGTTCACGATCACGTCCGCCTCGCTCACGTGGCTGGCAGAGGGCAATGACAACTCCGGCTGCGTTTTGCTGCTGACCACATTGGCGACGCCGAAATAGCCTTCGTGCAGGCCAATCGCCTTGAGGTGGGCAATCTCCGCTCCTTCCGAGCCGACCACTTGCTGCAAACGCTTGACCACGTCCAGCAAGAAAGCGTCCAATTCAAACGGTTTGTCGGCCTTGACGTGGACGCTGCTGTTGAGCCAGCCCAGTTCGGCCTCACCCTCGGCGTAGGTGTCGTAATCGATGTCCAGAATGCGGCCGCCGAAACGGCCTTGCTGCTCGAGCAAATGCGTAAGGGCGTCGAAACCCTGGCCCGTCTTGGCCGAGACACGCAGCACGGGCACGCCGGGAAACTGCTTGGCCACCAAATCGGTGATTTCTTGCACGTCCGCGGGTTTTAGCTCGTCGATGCGATTGAGGGCCACGGCGTCGGCTTCTTCCAGTTGCTTGCGGAAGATATAGGCCGCCTTGGGCGAGAAGCCCGAGTCGGTTTGGTTTTTGAGAATCTTCAAACCGTGGCTCGGTTTGAACAACACGGGATACGGGGCCACGGAGAATTTCTCGCCGTAGAGATCCTTGAGCGGTTGCACGACGGTGGCAACCAGATCGGTGCAACTGCCGACCGGCTCGGCCAGGATCACATCGGGCTTGCCCGCGGTTTTCAGCAGATCGACCTTGTCCATGAGATCATTGAATTTGCAGCAAAAACATGCGCCGGCCACTTCCTCCACCGTCAGCCCCTGGCCGCGCAGAAAATGAGTGTCCACCAAATCCTGAGCTTGATCGTTGGTGATGATGCCGACTTTTTTGCCCTGGCTTATGTAGTGCTTGCCGAGGCGGGCCAGGGCTGTGGTTTTGCCGGCGCCCAGGAATCCGCCGATCATGATGAAGCGGATGCTGCTCATGTTATTTCTCCAAACTGGTGTAATCTTTGAACGGGTAAGTCACTTTTCGATCCGCGACGTAGTCATGCACGCTCATCCATGAAAATTGACGCTGTTCGATGTTCGCTGGATCGGGTTCAGGCAAGGCGACGCTGTCGGCTTCCGCATAGATTGTGCGGACGACAGCGGCTTTCATCGCGGCTGGGGGCGCAAGATCGTAATCGGTGCCGCGCGTCTGCATGAACCAGGTGTTGTCGCGAAATCCTGCCAGCAAACGCTTTTGGGCCAAATCCCCAACTTTTCTTTGCGGGCTGGTCCCAACTTGGCGTCTTTGTGAATGTGCTCAATAAGCTGCTGCGTTTCCGACACGTCGAACATGACCCAGCCGTAAGGCGGCAAATAGGCCTCCAGCTTGCAATGTGAGGGCGAGTTCTTCGGGAAGGGATTGATGCCGTAGG
>DASRAT010000415.1:0-18455 GCA_035638015.1 Gemmataceae bacterium
TGTCCGCGAAGTGACCCGCAAAGCCGGCGTGGTCTTCATTCTCAACGATCGTCCCGACCTGGCTCGCCTGGCGGAAGCCGACGGCGTTCATTTGGGCCAGGACGATTTGCCCATCCGCGAAGCTCGCCGCATTGTCGGACCCGACGCCCTGATCGGCGTCAGCACCCACAGGCTTGACCAAGTTCGGCAAGCCGTCCTGGACGGCGCCAGTTACATCGGCATCGGCCCGACATTTCCTTCCTCCACGAAAAACTTCCCGCAGCTTGCCGGCCTTGACTTCATCCGCGAAGCGACCGCGGAAACCACGCTGCCCGCATTCGCCATTGGCGGAATTACGGCCGAAAACGCCCTTGCAGTGAAGGCCGCCGGCGCTCGCGCCATAGCCGTAAGTTCAGCGGTGTGCCAGGCTAACGATCCACGAGCCGCTGCCGCCGCGCTATGCAAGATCGTCATTGGTCATTAGTCATTGGTCATTGGTCATTGGAATCGGTCATCCCGCTTGGGACGAATGCCCAATGACGAATGACCAATGACAATTCCCAAAAATTTACTGCCACCTTTCACGAATTGCCAAGTATAGTAACCGAATCTCCAAAGGCGGCGGCCGGCTTGGAATCGCCGGATTTTTGCGACCGCCGCATGTTTATCCCAGCAAGGAGTACCAGCATCATGTTGGCTTTCCCTTCCAAACGGCGGCAGACCATCGGCTTGCTGATGTTCGCGGCCCTGTGCGTGAGTTTGACATTGACGGCCGGCGGGGTGCGCGCGGCCCAGGGCGACAAAGACAAAGGCGGCAAGACCGACACCGACAAGATCCAGGGCGCCTGGGACGTCACCAAGTTAGTTTTAGAAGGCCAGGACGTTCCGGAGGAAATCCTCAAGGAAGTCAAGGTGGTCTTCAAGGGAGACGAGGTCTCCGTAACTCTCATGGGTGCGGACATCAAGGGTTCCGTCAAGATCGATGCCAGCAAAAAGCCCATGCACATCGACCTGGTCATGAAAGGCGACGAATTGCCGCCCCGGTTCGGCATCTTTGAATTCGACGGCGACAACATCAAAATCCACGCCGGTGAAACCAAAGAGACACGGCCCAAGGATTTCAAGGAAAATGCCGCCGTCATTCTCGTCATCAAGAAGGCGCCGGCTGGCAAAACCGACAAGAAAAACCCAGCCAACCGCAGCGTGGAAGTATCTTTCACTGAGGACCAAGGCAAAACCGCCACGGCCACGCAGCCGCCCGCGACGGGAACCCAAACGAAGCCGGCGGTGAAAACCGAAAAGGGCAAGGGCAAAACTGATCATGAGAAAATCCAGGGCGCATGGGTTATCAAGAGCGGTGTTAAAGGCAAGGGCGGCGACATGCCCAAGGAAATGGCCGGAAAGATCAAGTTTACCTTTGCCGACGACAAGCTCAACATCGAAGTGTTTGGCACCGACGACAAAAAGGGCGGCGTTTTCAAAATCGACGACAAGACCAAGCCCGGCCAAATCGAATTGGTGCTCGACGGCAAGGCCCACAGCGGCATTTATGAGTTCGAGGGTGACACGCTGAAAATCTGCGTGACGGAGGCCGGTGAGGCCCGCCCCAAGGAATTCAAAGCACCCGAAAACAGCAATAACATGCTCCTGGTTTTCGAACGCGAAAGGGCGGAAAAAAAGGGTCTGAGCTTGTCGGCGCAGCAAACATCCGACGCGGAGTTAGCACCTTTTTTCTGCTATCAGGTTCATGAGGAACCCGAAACCGTGGCCCAGGGGGGCAAGGACACCAAGAGCGATAAAGATCTGATCCAGGGGACTTGGTCCGTCGAGAAGGTCGTCGATGACGGCATGGAGTATGCCAAGGAGTTTCTCGATCAGGCCAAGTTTATGGTCAAAGGGGACAAGATCGAGGTCACCGTGGGCGACGCGGTTTTGATGAATGCCACCTACAAGGTGGACGAAACCAAGAAGCCCAAAACTGTGGATCTTGATGTGGCCGGTGGCCCGCCGATCATCGGCATTTATGAAATGACAGGCGACACGGTCAAATTCTGCATGGTTGAGGGCGGCAAGGACGCCAAACGCCCAACAGAGTTCAAAGCTGAGGCAGGCAGTGGTTTCAAGCTGATTGTGTTGAAGCGGGCCAAGGAGGAGAAAAAAGGCAATCTCGATAATCCGCCTGCTGAGCAGTTTTTGGTTTTCGAGGCCGCTCAGGACAAAGCCGCCAAAGGGGCGGACAAGGACCAGGAGCTTATGCAAGGCGCCTGGCAGGTAACCTCCGCGACCAGCGGCGGGATGGCCTTGCCCGCCGAGATCGTCGCCAAGATCCAGTTCATCGTCAAGGGCGACGCCGTGATCTTGCAAATGGAAGGTGAGCCCGAGAAGAAACACGCGACTTTCAAGCTCGACTCATCCAAGAAACCCAAACACATCGACATCATGCCGAGCGAACCCGCCGGGGCCAAAGTCGAGACCGGCATTTATGAGCTGAACGGCGACACGCTCCGCATTTGCACTGTGGAAGGTGCCGAGCGCCCGAAGGAGTTCAAGTCGGAGGCCGGCGGCATGGTGACGGTGATCGAGCTCAAGCGGATTGTTGCCAAAAAGGGCGGTCCCGAGGAAAGCGACGCCGATGAGTTCCTGGTTGTGGCCGCAGCGCAAGACAAAGGCGTCAAGGATGGGAGCAAGGACAAGGACTTGTTGCTAGGCACCTGGCAAGTTACCACCGCCACCGAAGGCGGAGTGAAGAAGCCGCCCGAGGAAACCGCGACGATCCAGATGGTTTTCGCCTCCGACAAAATAACTTTGCGCATCGACGGCGTGGGCAAGGATGCGGCTTACAAGATCGACGCCTCCAAGAAACCCAAACAGATTGAAATTACTCCCGAAGGAAGCCCCCAGAAGCTTCTGGGCATCTTTGAATTGGCCGGCGATTCGCTCAAGCTGTGCGTCTCCCATGAAGAAGGAATGCGGCCCACCGAGTTCAAATCCGACGCGGGAAGTAAGGTTATTTTGATCGAATTGAAGCGCGTGGCTGAGAAAAAGGGCGGCCTTGAGGAGTTTGAAGACGCGCAATTGGTGCTGTCCGTGTCTGAACAAGACAAAGCGATGGCAAAAGGCGACAAGGACCGTGAACTGTTCCAAGGCACCTGGCAGTACACGAAAGGCACCGCGGGCGGCACAATGATGCCCGCCGATGCGCTTGCGAAATTGCAGGCGACTGTCAAAGGCGACACCCTGACCATCTTTGCGGACGGTCAGCCTGTGGACAAAGGGACTTTATCTTGGGACACTTCCAAGAATCCCAAACAAATTGACATTGTGCAGAGTGGGGAAAAACCTGGCAAAACCTTGGGGATTTACGTATTCGATGGAGATATTCTCAGGATTTGCCTGGCCGACGCCGAACCGCGGCCCAAGGAGTTCAAGTCCGAGGCCGGCAGCAAGGTGATGTTGTTTGAGTTACGCCGCGTGGTGGAGAAGAAGGTTAACGCCCAAGAAGATGTGCACGACGTCGTTTCCTTGGGCCAGAAAGAAAAAGGTGACAAGGACGGGGATCTATTGCAAGGCACTTGGGAAATGACCTCTTTCGTTAACGGAAATGGCGAACTTGGAACCATCACTCTGGGTGGCCACCTGTTGATTGTGAAAGGCGACAAGATTAGCTTCCAGATAGGGGTAGTTTCTGACGGCAAGGAAGGCACCTACTCAATCGACTTTTCCAAAATGCCAAGACACATAGATATATCGCCAAAGGTCTTGGGAGAAGTTAAATTCCAGGCGATTTATGAGCTTACAGGCGACACGCTGAAGATATGCGGCACGGAGGAGGGTAATCGGCCAACCGAATTCAAAGCGCCGAAAGGCGGAAATGCTACTCTTATTATGCTGAAGCGAGTTGTTGAGAAGAAAAGCAGCTTGGAAGAGACCGGCGACATTGAACTGGTGGCTTTTGAGGACGAGGAGCAGGCGCAAGCCGGGAAAAAACAATCTCCCGCTAACAACGCCGACCTCAACCGCATCATGGGCGTCTGGAAAATGGTTCACGCCCGCGGCGATGGCGAAGATGGCCGCGATGAGTTGGTTGGCCCGGTCCGCATGACGTTTGACACCGACGGCACGCTTAGCGTCCAGGGCACTGCTAGCAAAGAAACTGGCGCCTACACCCTTGACGCCGCCGCCAATCCCAAACAAATCACCTTCACGATAGCCGGCCAAAAGCAATCTGTCCCCGGCATTTACATGTTTGACGGCAAAAAGCTGGTGCTGTGCTTTCCCGATGCGACTGCCGCCGGCAAGCGGCCTACCGAATTCACCGCCGGCAAGGGGAGCAAGCAAATTCTATTCGTTTTGGAACAAACCTTGACGCTGGATGCATTGCTACAAGAGCGGCTCGAGGCAAAAGACATTGACCGCCGCGTTAGTGCGAACAACTTGCGTCAAATCGGCATGGCCATGCACATTTACCACGACAGTTATAAAGGTTTTCCCGCCCATGCCATTTACAGCAAAGACGGCAAGACACCCCTCTTGAGCTGGCGTGTGGCGATCCTGCCGTTCATCGAAGAGGGAGTCCTTTACGATCAGTTCAAGCTCGACGAGCCGTGGGATAGTCCACACAACAAAAAGCTCATTGCCAAGATGCCTAAAATCTACCAACCCGTTGGTCAGGGCGTCAAAGGCGAGGGCCTCACTTACTACCAGGTTTTCACAGGCAAAATGACGCCGTTTGACGGGCCGAACAAAATGAAGTTCGGCCAGTTTACCGATGGCACGTCGAACACGATCATGGTGGTGGAGGGAAAAAACTCCGTGCTCTGGACCAAACCCGACGACCTGACACTGCCGAAACCGGGCGATCCGATGCCCGAACTGGGCGGCATGTTCGCGACTGGCATGAATTTGCTGTTCGCTGACGGCGCTGTGCGCTGGGTGAAAAAGGACATCGATGCCGCGACTCTGCGGGCGCTGGTCACGCCCAGCGGCGGCGAGGTGGTCGTTCCCGCGAAGTATGAATTGCCGACCAAGGATGACGACAAGATGGAGATGAAAAAAGAGGTGATGAAAAAGGCGGCGGACAAGAAAGATGAAAATCCCAAGGCGGACGTGAAGAAAGACGACGCAAAGAAAGACAACGACAAGCCGGACAAAAAAGGTGAGGATTCGGCCAAGAGCAAAAGTCGCAGCAATCTCAAGCAAATTGGCATGGGCATGCACAGCCATCACGACAAGGTCGGCTTTCTGCCCAGGCATGCGCTCTACGGCGGCAAGGACGACAAGACCCCGCTCTTGAGCTGGCGCGTGGCGATCCTTCCTTATATAGAAGAGGAAGCGCTTTACAAGCAATTCAAACTGGACGAGGCGTGGGATAGCGTCCACAACAAAAAGCTGATTGCCAAGATGCCCAAGATCTACGAGCCGGTCGGCAACGGCAAAAAAGGTGAGGGTTTGACGTACTACCAAGTCTTCACGGGCAAGAATACGCCCTTCGACGCCGCCAACAGAATGAAATATCAGTTATTTACTGACGGCACTTCCAACACAGGCCTGGTTTTCGAGGCCAAGGAACCGGTAGTCTGGACCAAGCCGGAAGACCTGGTGTTGCCCAAAACCGGCGAAAAATGGCCCGAACTGGGTGGCATGCTCGATGGAGGCATGTACGTTTTGTTTTGCGACGGTTCCCTGCATTGGACGCGCACCGACATCGATGAGAAAGCCCTGCGTGCTCTGATTTCACCCAGCGGTGATGATTTCTATGCTAACAAAGATTTGGAACCGCGGGACAATGACGCAGTCAAGGACAAACCGGAGCTGAAGAAAGCGGAAATGAAGAAACCCGCGAAAAAGTAAGCAGTCAAAGCTGAAGCCGCCTGTTCATTACCCCTGGGAGATCGTCGCGTGGGACCGATTGCCATTGTTTTTGGCGCCTTGCTCATCGTTTTGGGTATTGGCGGCACGCTTGCCACCATGACCAGCTGGACGGCGATGATCCCGGCCATCCTGGGATTGCTGTTAGTTGTTTGCGGCTTGCTGGCCCGGCAAGACAAACTACGCATGCATGTAATGCACGCCGCTGCGCTGATCGGTTTGATTGGTTTGTTGGGCGGAGGTGTCAGAGCGACAATGACATTGCTGGGCGACAAGGCGATTAACGGCATCGCACTGGGCGTGAACATTGGCATGGCAGTGTTGTGCGCGGTGTTCCTTGTCTTGTGCGTCAGATCCTTCATTGACGCCCGGCGCCGTCGGCAGCAGGCGGCGCCTTGACCGAATGCTGGTCATCCCTTCTTTTTCTTCTCCACGCCCATGATCTGTTTGACGGCGGCGGCGGCTACCGGACTCAGCTTTTTGTCATCCTTTTTGGCGGCTATATCCTGCAGCGCGGGCAACGCCGATTTCGCGTCGGAGCCATACTGTCCCAGCGCCTTGGCGGCCGCGATCTGCACGGGCTGCGCATTGTCCTTGAGCGCGTCCGTGAGCGCCGGTACGCATTTGTCCGCGTAAGATGCCGTCCCGCCCAGGGCCTTGGCGCAGGCCTTACGCACGTCGGCGTCCTTGTCGGCCTTCAAGGCGGACAGCAGTGGATCGATGGCGTTTTCGATGTCCGAAGCGCGAATGGCGCCGCGAGCGCCGATGTCCTCCGCCGCCTGGGCGCGGGCTTTCCCCGTGGGCGAGGTCTTGAGCGCGTTGATGAGCTTGGGAATGTCCTCTTTGCGCGGCGGACCGCCCTCCACGGCGCCGATCGCGACGATCCCCACGAGAGTGGCAACGATGATGAAAGGCCGCATGGCGTGGTTCTCCCTCGATGATCGCTAGTATCACATACCCGGCTCACGTGGATCAACAACAAATGCCAACAAAACATGCATACAGAGTAATCCGCGCGCGACATGATTGCTAACGTCTGCAATTATGTTACCATGTTCCTCCAGACATTTGCCGTCATGCCTTGACATCACTCACCACGCCCCAGAGGCTGCTCGCCATGCCACGCCTTACACCACTGGCCGCTTTGTTTTCGCTGTCCCTTTTGGTCAACGCCGCCGCCGCTGACTGGCCTGGTTTCCGTGGCCTTAACGGCGATGGCGTAAGTGTTGACAAGGACATCCCCGTAAAGTGGGCCAAGGACAATTTCTTGTGGAAAACCAAGTTGCCAGGGCCTGGCTCGGCCAGTCCCATCGTTTGGGGCGACAAGGTCTTCGTGGTCTGTTATGGAGGTTATGGCCTGACGCTCACCAAGGGCAATCCCCTAGACAAGGGCAAGGATCCCCCCGGCAAAGGCTTCCCACCCAAAGCCAAAGACGCCAGCGGCGACCAAAAGAAGCTGAAGCGCTATGTTCTGTGCCTGGACGCCGCCAAGGGCAACGTCCTGTGGGAGCAGGAAGTGGCGCCCAAGCTGCCCGAGCAAGCCTTCGTCCAAATGATCCGCGAGCACGGCTACGCCTCCAACACGCCGGTGACCGACGGCGAACGGCTCTACGTTTTCTTCGGCAAGACGGGAGTGCTGGCCTTCGACTTCACGGGCAAAAAATTGTGGACGGCCGATGTTGGCACGGGGCTGTACGTCTATGGCTCGGCGTCCAGTCCAGTCCTTTATAAGGACCTGGTGATTGTTAACGCCTCGGCGGAAAGCAAAGCGCTGGTCGCGGTCGACAAAACCAATGGCAAAGTGGTGTGGCGCAACAAAAGCATCACCACCACGTGGTCCTCGCCGGTGATGGTCAAAACCAAGGATGGCCAGGATGAGCTGGTTTTGAGCCAGCCGAACAAGGTTGCCGGGTACGATCCATTGACTGGCAAGGAATTGTGGAAATGCGATGGCCTGCCGGTGCCCACGGGCGGCAGCAGCTATTGCACGCCGGTGAGCAAGGAGGGAGTCCTCTACCTGGCGGGCGGCGCCGGCCCCGGCTCGACGGCGACAGCATTTGCAGTTAAATCCGGCGGCCGCGGCGACGTCAGCAAATCGCATGTCCTGTGGCGCGTCAAGGCCGGCAGCACCATCAACTCACCAGTGATCAGCGGCGATTTTCTGCACATTGTGGAATCGACCGCGACGTGTTTGCGTCTGGATACCGGCAAGCAGGTGTACAAGCAGCGCTTTTTCGACAGCGGCATGGAATACGCGTCACCGGTTTTATGTGGCGACAAGATTTATCAAGTAACGCGTTTCGACGGCATCTACATCATGTCCGCCGGCGGCAAGTTTCAATCGCTGGGCCATAACGCTTTCCAGGGGGATTACAGCAGTTTCAACGCCAGCCCCGCCGTCAGCGATGGCCGCATGTTTGTGCGCTCGGATACGCACCTTTATTGCATCGGCAAAAAGGCGGGACCTTGAACACCTGATGCGAAAGGAACGATGATGCGAATTTTCGGAGTGCTGTTTTGTACGTTGCTGGGTGTCGCCATTTTTCCAATTGCTATGACGGCGTCCGCACAACAAAAGAAGACGGAGGTTCGCGCCGACGTTCTTGCTCAAATCGAACAAGAGCTGGCGCGGCTCGAAAAACAAGGTGAAAAGGAAAAGGGCCCTGTTTACCCTCGACCGTGTGAAGAGGTTGCGTACATGCTTTTGGTGGGTTTGACATCTCAAGGGCAGCTTGTCAAAGAGCCGACACCGGAAGAGATTCAGCAGTTCGGTAAGAACGGCATCGACAAGCGAGTGCAGATTTTCTCGGTTGCCAAGGACGCACGAGTTGTCATTATTTTTTCCGCAATCCAGGACAGAACTGGATATTGGACCAGCAAAACCGCCACGCTATATCGGCGGCAAGGCGAGAAATGGGTCGAGCGAGGCAGCGGATCGTCAGCAGTGGATGGCGTATCGCTGCCGGATTAGCCCACCCCAATATATAATGTTTTTCAACCATCACACCGTTCCCCATGAGGCTTATCCCATGACTCGTAGCCTTGCGTTTCTTCTCACCTTCGCACTATTGCTGGTGGGCCTTTCCACCGTTCAAGCCAAGCAGAAGCAAGCTGCCAACTGGCACGCGGAGGGCAAAACCGCGGCCGTGTGCGTCGGCGGCACCGAAGCCCGCGACGCCAGCCTGGCGATGCTCAAGAGCGGCGGCAATGCGGCCGATGCGGCCGTGGTCGCCACGTTGATTATCAGCGTCACCGACAGCGTGGTATGCTTCGGCGGCGAAGTGCCGATCATGTACTACGACGGCAAGACACAGGCCATCGAGGTTTATTCGGGGCAAGGCGCCGCCCCGCGGCTGGCAACACAGGCCCACTTTTCTCAAAAGGGCATCCCAAGCAAAGGCATCGAGCCGGCAGCGATCCCCGGTCTGCTCGACGCCCTGTGCACGCTGTTGGCTCGCCGCGGCTCCAAAACATTTGCCGAGTGCGCCGCGCCGACGCTCAAGATTCTTGACCAAGGCCAGAAGAAATGGCACGCCGATTTGGCGGTCACGTTCCGCAAGCTGATCGCCGCCGAAAAGGAGTCGCCAAACGATCGCGTCCGCGGCATTCGCCTGGTCGCCGATTACTTTTATCGCGGGCCTCTGGCTCGCGACCTCGATGACTGGATGAAGAAAAACGGCGGCCTGATCCGGTACCCCGACCTGGCCACACACTTCACGCGCATCGAGGAGCCGCTGTCGGTCGATTACCGCGGCTACAAGGTCTACAAGTGCGGCTTCTGGACGCAAGGGCCGTACTTCCTTGAAATGCTGCAAATGCTGGAAGGCTACGACCTCAAAAAGATGGGCTACAACAAACCCGACACGGTCCATCTCATGGTCGAAACAATCAAGCTCGGCCTGGCTGATCGCGATGTCTGGTTCGCCGACCCGCTGTTTGCCGACGTGCCGTTCAAGGGCCTTTTGTCCAAGGAATACGCCACGCTTCGCCGGTCGCTGATCGACATGAAAAAGTCGTCGCAACAGCAGATTCCGGGCGATCCCATCAAGATGCTGGCTCGCCTGGAAAACCCCAAATTCCCAAGGGGCAAACTCCAAGAAAACTCGGACACCAGCACCGTGCTGACCATCGATCAATGGGGCAACGCCGTGGCGGCCACCCCCAGCGGATTCGACGGCGTTGTGGCTGGCAAGACTGGCGTTGTGTTTGGCACTCGTCTGCGCAGCTTCAACGCCATGGCCGGCCATCTCAATTGCATCGAGCCCGGCAAACGCCCGCGCATCACGCTGTCCCCCGGCCTGGTCACCAAGGACGGCAAGTTTGTGCTATCCCTCTCCTGCGCCGGCGCCGACCATCAGGACCAACAACTGATCCAGTATTTCTGTGGAGTGATCGACTTCGGCATGCATCCCAAGGATTTCGCCACGGGCCCGCGCTTTGGCACCGAGCAATTCATCAACTCCTTCGGCCAAGCGCCGCCGAAGCTGGGTAATGTCATCCTCAGCAACAACATTGGCCAGGATGTGATGCAATCGCTCAAGGAACGCGGGGCGAATTTCACCATGAAAAAAGGCCCCTGGGCCGCACCGGTCATGATCTGGAAGGACCCGGCGACTGGTATGATCGAAGCCGCGGGTGAAGGCAATTCACGAAGAGCGGCGGGAGCGTATTGAAGGCAACGGAGTTAAAAAACTGGCGGCGTTTGGATTTGCACAGTGCGCTCCAATCGCCGCCGCTTTTTCGGCGATGAGCCAAAACCAATCTGGAATGTCCATCAACAAGAGGGCATCACGCCATGTGGAGATCCTTGTTAGGCGCCGTCACGGGCCTGCTGGTCGGCAGCGCCTTGGGCGCGGCCTTCGGTTTGCTCATGCCCAACCTTGAACCAAAACCAACCGGCTGGACAAGCTACCCGACGCTGAACAGTTCCACTGGCGCGATGTACGATACACAGCAAATGCCTTTCACGTACTACCTGATGACTGGCGTTATTTTCGGCGGCGGCGCGCTGGCTATTGCTGGCAGCATTGTCGGGGCCACTAGCGCCATTTGCCACGCTGCCAGCCGTCGGCCGCCCAATTGACCCTGGACATCCAAACGTTTTGCCGTTATTGCCGTGTTTTTGTGCATTTTCAGCAGCCGCCAGCCGATAAAACATCGCAGACCCATCGTTGGATCCATTCCATTTCCGCACATGATGTCCCATGCAGCCAATGCCACGGATTCCAGGCTACGAGCTGCACACCTGCTTCGGCGGTAGCTTGTTGACGTCGGTCTACTCCGGCCGCAGCCGCGCCGGCGATGTGCCGTGCGCCGTTAAAGTGCTGAACCGCGATTGGCAGGATGATGCCACGGCTGTCAAATTGCTTCAGCGCGAAGCGCGGGCCTGTCTGGCCGTGCGGCACCCTCACATTGTCAAGTTGTTGGATGCCCATGTTACCAGGTCTCCCTATTTTCTCGTCATGGAATTGCTCGGCGGCGAGTCGCTGCGACGGCGGCTGCGGCGCGACTATCGCCTTCAGTTAGCCGACGCCTTGTGGATTACACGGCAAACCGCGGAGGCCCTGGCTGCCCTGCATCGCGCGGGCTTCGTCCATGGCGATGTGAAGCCGGACAACATTCGCGTTGCCGGCGACGGCCGTGCCATCTTGCTCGACCTAGGTTTCGCCCATCGGCTCGGGGAAAACGCCCAGCTGTTGGAACAAGGTTACGTGCTGGGAACGGTGAACTACTTGGCTCCGGAGTTGTGCGCGCCCGAACCGGAGGATGATTTCGCCAGTGACGTGTTTAGTTTGGGAGTCACGCTTTTTGAAATGTTGACGGGACAAATGCCCTATCCGGCGGGCTCCATCGAGCAAACGTTTCGGCGACATGAATCCGATCCGCCCGCCGACCTTCGTCAACACGCCGTTGTGCCCTTGCCATCGGGATTGCCACGGCTGGTCGAAAAGCTGCTTGCCCGTCGCCAGGAGGACAGGCCCCGCGCTGCGGCCGTGGTTCAACAGCTAATCGGCATGGAAATCGCGGCGATTGGCGGTCGCCGCACGGCGTGACGGTTAGCCAAAATCACCTTCGGTGAAAAGCATAAATCCCTGCCCCTCCAGCATCCGCGCCGCCGATTCATGATCTTCCACGTGAATCGCCAGCGCCGCATTGCCGAACGGGCCGATCAGGATCGGATAGGCGTAATGAATATTGATCTCCGCCGCCAGCAGGGCTTTGCAGATTTGCAGCAGCGGTTGAGGGCTATCTGGCAGCTGCACTACCAACAAATCGCTTTCCGTCACCGGCAAATTGGCTTGCTTGAAGACCTCGAGCGCTCGTTCCGGGTCTTTGAGCACCAGGCGGATGATGGCGCAATCGGCCGAGTCCACCACGGTGAACGAGACGATGCGATTGTCGCTGGTGTCGAAACGCCGAATCACGCTTAGCAGGCCGCCAAGGCGATTCTCGACCAACACGTTGAATTGCCGCACACTGGGCCAATCCCGCGCCCGTGCAGTGCTGTAACCAACTTCTGATCCTTCGTCGCCGCCGAAACTCATGAGGTAGCTCCTTTCCTGGAGAGGCTTCCATCATACGTCATTGCCCCCGATATGGTCAATCGCACAGATAGGTGTTTGCCGGCAGTATGCATTTAACTAATAATAGATAAGGAGGCGTTTAGCCGCGGTCCGAAGACCGCGCGGAGGTAAGCAAGTGCCAAAGAAGAACGATAGCGTCCTGGGAAACGGGAAAGCCGCCGCGGTTTTGAGCGGGGTCGGCTCGGGTGAGGAGATCTTGCCCGGGGAGCGCTGCTTGCAAATCCACCGCATCATGATGCGGGCCCGCGCCCTGGAAGAGCGCGAAATTAAGATGAGCAAGTCCGGCGAGGGCTACTTCTGGATCGGCGGCCCCGGTGAGGAAGCGTTCAACACCGCCTTGGGCTTACAATTGAAACAGGGTCAAGGCCCGGCTTTCGATTATCTCCACCTTCACTACCGCAACAGCGCAACCCTTGTGGCCATGGGCATGCCGTTGATCGACGGCACTCGGCAAATGGCCATGCGGGCGACCGATCCGCATTCTTTTGGCCGCAATTTTCCCGGCCATTTCAGCAAAAAAGCCTGGAACGTCGTTCCCATCAGTTCCGTCATCGAGATTCAGTTTGCCATGGCCCCTGGCACCGCTATTGTGCAAAAGCGACATGGTGGCGAGGGCGTTACCATCGTGGTCGGCGGCGAAGCCGGCACGGCCGAGGGCGATTTTGCATCGTGCATGATTTGGAGCACAAGGCCTGGCAACGAACTACCAGTGCTCATGATCGTAATGAACAACGGCTACGGCATCTCCACGCCTGCCTCCACGCAGCACGGCGAGCATCGCGTCATCGACCGCGGCAAGGCTTTTGGCATCCCCGGAGAAGTCGTGGACGGCAACGATCCGGTGGCCAGCTGGTTCGCGCTGGAGCGAGCCTTCAGCCTCTGCCGCAAAACCCGGCGGCCATTCATGTTGGAGGCCAAGGTGTCGCGGCTGCACGGTCATTCATCATCAAGCGGGGCGGCTCGTGTGGGAGGCGAGACGGACTGCATCGCGCAATTTGAAAAGAGAATGCTGGAAGCGGGCGTCATCGACCGGCAGACCATCGACAAGGTTCACCGTGAAGCCTATGCCGAGGCGGATGATGCGGCAGACCAGGCGGTGAAGGATCCGCCGCCGACGGCTGAGGATGTTTGCAAGTTTACTTATGCCGCTAGCGATGTCGATCCAGTGTACCCGGTGGATTACACAGGTCTACCCTGAGTTGGATTTGAGTTTTGCATGGCCACAATGGTTCAAGCAGTTCGCATGGCGCTTCACTACGGTGAAGAGCATCTCGGTGTCACCGACATCTTCGGCGAAGACGTCGGCCCGCCTCTGGGAGGCGTCTTCACCGCCACCCAGGGCCTGCGCACCGCCTGGAACTCCCCCCTCGACGAGCGCGGCATCCTCGGCACTGCGATGGGCATTGCTTACGCCGGCGGCAGACCAGTTTGCGAAATCCAGTTTTGCGATTATTGCTTCAACACCATCGACCTCATGAAAGTGGCTGGCAATCAGCGCTGGGCCGGCGCCGGCGAGTTTGAGATGCCGATCGTGTTAATGATGCCTTCCGGGTCTGGCATTCGCGGCAGCCTGTATCATTCGCATTCGTTTGAAAGCTGGGCGAGCCGGCTTGCGGGCTGGAAGATTGTCATGCCTTCCAATCCCTACGATGCCTACGGGTTGATGCTTTCCGCCATCAAGGATCCCAATCCCGTGATGGTGCTGCTGCCCAAGGCCTTGCTGCGGCTTCGTGGCGACAAGCTATTGCCGGGCGAGCCACCCGATGAGAATGAACTGAAGGCGATGATCGATGCCCCCCTGGGGGATAGAAGCAAATGGAAGCCACGCTGGCCGCAGCTGGACCCGGATTTCATTCCGCTTGGCACCGCACAATTGGTTCGCGAGGGGACCCAGTCCACTGTCGTCAGTTACGGCCGCACGTTGCCTTTGTGCGTCCAGGCGGCCGACAAACTAAAGGACGGCAAGCAACTGACATTTGACGTGCTCGATCTGCGCAGCATCTTCCCTTACGACTGGAAGGCCATTAGCGCCAGCATTCAAAAAACGGGCCGGGTGTTGTTTGTCAACGAAGACACGGAAGTGACTAACTTTGGAGAACATCTGTTGCGGCGAACCATCGATGAGCACTTTTACGATCTCGTGGTGCGGCCGCGGGTGTTGCAGGGCAAGCACGTGCCGGGAATTGGATTGGCCCAGGTTTATGAGCAGAATTCCGTGCCGCAGCTAGCACAAATCTTGCAAGCGATGGAAGAAATCGCGACCGAGGCGGCGTAACGACACGTTAACGAAAAGGACGGCCTGGGAAGGCCGTCCTACGGGAGTTAGCGTTAGTTTTCGGAAAGAGCGTCACTTCTGAAACATCTCGTGTTTGCGGTTGCCGCGTGACAGCACATAGGCCATCAGGTCGAGAATCTCATCCTGCCGGAAGGTGTCGAGCAAGCCCTCCGGCATCGGCGACACCGGCGACGGCACCACCGATTCTAGATCCTTGAGGCCGATCTTCGCCAATACGGCCGGGTTGAGCATGTCGGTTTGCACGGCAATATTCTCGTCACCGTGCAGATTGACGATTCTACCGGTCACGACTTTGCCGTTTTTGAATGTGAAAATCATTGCGGCATATTGGTCGCTGATGACTTTACTCGGCTCGATGATGGACTCCAATAGATCGGGCACATTGAAGCGGCCGGATGCAGCAGTCAAATCTGGGCCGAGGGCGCCGCCTTCATTGTCATACCGATGGCAGACGAAGCACTTGGCTTCCGCGAACATCAAACGGCCGCGCTCGAAATCGCGTTTTTTGAGGCCAGTTTCGACGATAGGCGTTAGTTCGGCAACAGTCCAATTCTTGACAAACGGCCGGGGTTTGGCAACGGGTGCGGGCGGCAGCTTCTTTGCTTCAAGCACGTCTTTCAGGTCTTGCAGTTTCAATTTTTCTTCGGCGCTGAGAGTCGCGCGCGCGTTGTCTCTGATCTTGACAACAGAAGTTTGAAACGTCTGCCCACCTTTGTAGCCAGCGGCCTTCTGGAACCACGTGAAATATTCTCTGCGTTCCTCGATCGCCCAACCCTTCTTGAGATTGCTCAGCGACCTGGCGAATTCCATTTGTTGTTCCTGTGTCGGCGCGTTTTTCATTAGCTTCAGGGTTTTGCCCGCGACGCCAGGCGCTTCCGTGTAAACCAGCAATTCGCACAGGTCAGCGTTGACTTCATAGCTGGACGTGGGGTACACGCCCTCGAAACGCCAGATGAAACGCAGGCGAGCTGTTTCATCGGGCTTACCGTGGCGGCTGAACAAAACGGTGTAGACGCGCAGCATATCGCTACGCTGGCTGTCGGTGAGCTTCGTCCAGTCGATGCGCTCAAGCGCCGTGAGAATAGGCGCTTTGGTGTCGGCGCTGCCGGCACGCGCCAAGGCCAACAGGGCCTGGAGCGCGGCGTAAGGTTTTGTTTCAGCAAGGGCGAGATGTTGCCATTCTTTCACATTTTGATGTTCAATGGCAACCCGCGCAGCGAAGCGAATGAAGCGGTCTTCGTGATTGAGGTAGGGCCAGGCAATTTCGACAGTTTTGGGATCCGCCGTTCCGTGCAATGCCTCCAACATGTGTCGCAGGGCCCGCAAGGCGGTGCCGGTCTTATCCGCCTTGGCCGGCGCAGTCGATTCCTTGCCGGTATAGGTAATGCGATACATGGCCGACTGCGTGCTGCGGCCGCCCATGACGAAATAGAGGGCGCCATCTTTAGGATTGACGACGAGGTCTGTGAGCGGCAACGGCGAGCCGGTGGCGAACTCCTCCACTTGGGCCTTGTAGGCACTGCCTTCAGGCGTGAGGTGGACGGCGAACAAACGGCCGTAACTCCAGTCGCAAATGTAAAGCGCCTCTTGATACTTGGCCGGGAACTTGGCGCCGTAACCAAAGCCGATGCCAGTCGGCGAGCCGGGACCAATGTTGATTATTTCCGGCAAAGAGTCGGCATAGCGCGGCGGAAAGACATGAGAGCCGTTGCGGAAGCCCAGATCGCTGCCGCTGGCAGACATGAGGACACGCGTCGGCCGATACCAGGGGGCATTCACGTCATACTCCATGTCGGAGTCGAATGTGAAAAGGTCGCCGTGGCGATTGAAGGCGATGTCGTAGTGATTGCGATAGCCGGCGCTCCACAGTTCCCAGTTCTTGCCATCGGGATCAACTCGATAAGTGCAGCCGGCGGGCGCCACGACATTTTGAAAGCTGGCGATGATCGGGAACAAGCGGTCCTCGGCATAGAGTTTGGGGACTGGCGACGACGACGCCAGGGGACTTGTCACTTTGGTGTCATTGCCGGCGCAAACGAACAGCGACTTGCCGTCGGGCGAAAGCACGATGGCATGCGGTCCGTGATCGCCCTTGCCGTTCAGCGCGCGAAGCAGTTTGACATCATCCAGCTCTCCGCCCGGCTTCGAGGCTGTGACGCGATACAGGCCGCTGCTTCTCTTGCTTTTACTGGAGCTGTTGACCATCACGTACAAGCTGTCGAATGCCCAAAGCAGGCCGTGCGCTTCGCTGATGTCGATCGGCAATTTCTCGACATTGGTCTCAGACGCCTTGCCGCCAAGGGGTGGCGGTGTGATACGGAACAAGCCGGCGTTGCCCTGATCGCAAACGATGAGCCGGCCCTGGGGATCGACGCACATGCTGACCCACGAGCCTTGGGTGGCACGGGGTACGGCATGGATCAACTCGATCTTGAAGTCCTTTGCCATCCTGATGCGCTCCACTGGCGTCGCTTTGGCGCCGCCGCCTTTCTGCAATGCTGGAGCGGCTGGTTCTTGTGACGTGGCGGAAAGGCCGCTCCACAAGGTGAGCGAGGATATGAGCGCAAAGCACAGCAGAGAGGATCGCATTGGTGTTCTCCAGGGGCGCGAGTCGTAGTCGGTGGGTTGGGGTGATGGGGAAAGGCACAGCGCGCGATCTCCAAAAACCCTTACCAATTCTACGAGAGCGTTCGCCGGCATGCCACAAATATATGTTTAGGTTTTGTCGCCGCGAGGACGGTCCTCGTCTTTGGCACAACGCTTGATTTTTGGTTGCCCCCAGCTTAAAACCACATCATGTCCAGGCCAAATCCCTACCCCACTGATCCCAAGCAAATGACGGAATTGGCCCGCGCGGTGATGCATGCCGATCCGTTTCCGGATCTGGCGACGGTGGATGGCGACCAGCCGCGTGTGCGGCCGATATCGCCGGTGAGAACCGATCATTTCACGGTCTATGTCGCCAATTTGCGCAGCTATCACAAAACGGCCGAGATTGCCGCCAACGCCAAGGTGGAACTGTGTTACCTGGCGCCCAGCCATGACCAAGTTCGCATTACCGGTGTTGCGGAAGTGCTCACGGACCGGGCTTTGCTTCAAGAGATTTGGGACGCCAATCCGCTGCTGCGCAAATACCTCGGCAGCATTGACAACCCCGAACTTATCGTCTATCGCATTCAGCCAGTACGCGTGCGATTCATGAAGGAATGGGCGCTGGAGTACGGCGAAGTGCCGTTGCCGTAGGCAACCGCGTTGGACCACAACGAATCGCCGACCCGACATATTGACAAGCGATTAGCAACCTTGAGAACAACCATGACCGCCGCGGAAATCGTGTCCCAACTCAAATCGCTGGGCCTGGAGAGTTACAAAAAAGTGTTGCGTAATCACGGCATCAAGGAACCTTTCTTTGGCGTGAAAATCGAGGAGATGAAGAAGATCCAGAAAAAGGTCAAGAAGGATTATCAACTCGCGCTCGATTTGTATGACACCGGCATTTACGACGCCATGTACCTGGCCGGTCTGATCGCCGACGATCTCAAGATGACCAAGCGCGACCTGCAGCACTGGGTCGAGACGGCCAACTGCGCCGCGCTATGCGGGTTCACGGTGGCCTGGGTCGCGGCCGAAAGCAATCACGGTCGCGAAATGGCCCTGAAATGGATCGAATCCAAAAATGAACAGGTGGCGGCGGCGGGCTGGTCGACGTTCTGCAGCCTGGTGGCCAT
>DASRAT010000416.1:0-2785 GCA_035638015.1 Gemmataceae bacterium
TGGCGCAGCGGCAGACGCATCAAGTTTTGCTGGACGCGGTGGCCGTGGCGCTGGGTGCCAGCGATTCGGTGTCGCAATCGTTGGCGGATCGCGCGACCAAGCCTGAAGCGCCGCCGTCGCCCGCCATCCTCGATCAATTGCGCACAGGCTTGCAAACCACGGGGGCCACGGCTGCTGACTCGCATGACAGCGTGGAACTTGCGGAGGCGATTCGCAGTTTAGCAGTGAGGCATGGGGCGCCGGCGGTGCAGCATTGCATTCGGCTGGTGGAAAGTCTGCGGCAATTGCTTGACAACGTGGCAGGTTCTTAAACTCTCCAACCCCGCGTTCATGGTCGTGGGGCTAAACTGATGAGCGATGTTTTCGACGACATATTTGCGCTGCTGACGCCCGACCGGCTCTTGCGCGATCCGCGCGCCACCGGCGCGGGCGTCTCCGTTTGCGTCATCGACAGCGGCATGGAACGGGCCTTGCTCACCGAGCGTCATCTCCAGCGCGGACACACCACTCAGCCGATTGAAGGCGGCGTTTTTGTCGCGCATCAGCAGGAGCCTCTGCCCTATGACGGCCGGCAAAGCACTCCGCATGGCACCACGGTTGCCGATATTCTGCTCACGGTTGCTCCCGATGTGCGGCTCTTTTCCGCAGATGTGTTTGGGCCGCAGGGCAGTTGCGAAGTGGAAGTCGTGATGCGCGCCCTGCACTGGGCGATCAATGTCTGGAAATGCAAGGTTATCAATCTATCGCTGGGCGTGGCCGAGAGCCGGTTGCAGCAGTTGCCGCGGCGGCAGCTTTTGCTGCGGGCCATTGAGGAGGCGTATTACAAGGATGTGTTGGTGTTCGCCGCGGCGCACAACGAGCATCCGTTTACGCGCAGTTACCCGGCCGCGTTTGCGCCGCAGCTTTTGTCGGTAGATAAACACCTTTTCGCCGATCCATTGCAATTTGCTTATCAGCTGAGCGATCAGATTGAGTTTCAGGCGCATGGGCGTGGTTATCTGGGGCCGTTTGCTCAGGAGCCGGCAACGAGCTGGGCGGCGCCGCACCTGGCGGGGATTGCGTCCAGGATTTTGTCTCTGCGGCCGGAACTCAAGCCGTTTGAGATGAAGGCGATTTTGTATTGGTTGTTCAAGGCTACTAAAGGTCAATAACGCGGAAAAAGCATGAGCCACGGCATCCATCCCCAGAACGCCATGCCCTGGACCCGCATTGTGCCCCTGGGTGACCTCGCCGCCTTGGCCTATTTCGACCAGGAAAGCGCAGCCCTGCGGTTCGCGGCCAATGTGCGCCGCCAAAACTGTCCCTGGCTCATCGATGTCGTGCAAGCCTATTCCAGTGTTGCCGTGTTCTTCGATCCTACTCGCATCACTTATGGCGGCGCTGTGGCGGCATTGAGTGCCGACGATTTGTCGCATGGCACGCATGACGAGGCGCCGGGACGATTGCACCGTGTGCCCTGCTGTTATGAATTAGCTCTCGATCTGGAGCGCGTCGCCGAGCACCGCGGACTCACCGGCGAAGAAGTTATTCGCCTGCATGCGCAGACGATATTCACCATTTACGCCATCGGTTTTTGCCCTGGTTATCCGTTTCTTGGTTATTTGCCCGAGCCGCTTTGTGGCGTGCCGCGGTTGCCGGCGCCGCGCTTGCGGGTCGAGGCGGGCACCGTCGGCATCACGGGGCGACAATCGGGAATCTACACCGAACCACGCCCCGGCGGCTGGAACCTCATTGGCCGCACGCCATTGCAATTGGTGGATGTGGCCGACGGCTATTTTCCATTGCGGACGGGTGATCGGATTCAATTTGAACAGATCGATTTGCGGACATTCAAGGAAATGCAGGGACAGCGTTTGCCTGTGAGCTGACGATTCAATCCAGATCGAATTCAAACGCATTCGTCTTGTTGACCACGACTTCGCGGGTCAAGCCCGAAAGCTGAGGGTCGCGGTATTTGGTCGGCAGCACAGATTGCGGCGTAGCGCCTGACGTGGCAGTGTAGACCCAGGAAACAGTGACGCGATGATGGCCGGCGACGGCACCGAGAACATCGTTGGTTTTGAGGGCAAAGGTGCCGTCGGGCTGAATGTCGGCGACGGCGAGGTTGCCGCGGGTGCCGCGGGCGGCGTCTGGGATGAAAACGATGGTGCCGCCGGTGCAGGGATGGCCACGGTAGGACACCTTGCCTTTGACTGGCGTCAGTTGTTCACTGCTGGGTCCGCAACCGGCGGCTGCCAGCACCAGGGCAAGGCAGCACGACGCGGCACGGAGCAGCGCTCCCAGTTTCATGGAGTTCAGGCCTCCCTGCCAAATGAGTCGCGGCTCGCCACACTTCTCTGTCTTTCTTCGGCAATTCACCCTGCCGAACTGCCGTGAATTTGCCAGCTTTCCTCTTTGGGCCGGCAATTTGGTTCGGCTTGACCTCTACCATCTTGTGGGCTAAAAACGCCGCTCCACCCAAACCACGCGGGCAGGGGCGCGGGTGACATTCCCTTTGGGCCTAACCGCAAGAGGAGACCGAACCGTGAAAGTTAAATTGGTCATTTTGGCAAGTTTGGCGATGCTGGGGTTTTCGACCTATCTGGTCACCAGCCTAGTCGCTCAACAGCCGGGCGGAGCGCCAGCGCCGACGGCAACGGCGGCGCCCAATGCCGTCAAAATGGGATTGGTCAACATGGCGGCCATTCTCAAAGGGTACAACAAGGTCAAGGTCTACAAGGACCAGATGGACAAATGGCGTGAGCCGTATGACAAGCTGGACAAGGATCTGCGCAAGTACATTGCG
>DASRAT010000417.1:0-11243 GCA_035638015.1 Gemmataceae bacterium
GCCCCCGAACCCATGGTCGGCGCTTTGCTATGTAAATCCACTGACCCAAGCTGCGAAACCGGGGTCATCTACTTCAATAATGCCGGCTACCTCGGCATGTGCGGTCACGGCACAATTGGCCTGGCGGTGACTCTCGCCTACATGGGCCGCATCAAACCCGGGCTTCATAAGCTGGACACGCCCGTAGGCATCGTAACGGTGAAACTGCACGACGATGGCAAAGTAACCGTGCGGAATGTGCCGAGCTACCGCATTGCCAAAGCAGTGCCGGTCGAAGTCCCCGGTTATGGCACGATGCACGGCGACATCGCCTGGGGCGGCAACTGGTTCTTTCTCGTCAACGATCACGGCCAGGAAGTCTCGCTGAACAATCTCGAAAAACTCAACGACGTGACCTGGAAAATCCGCCAAACACTCAACAGCCGCGGCATCACGGGTCAAGACGGCGGCGAAATCGACCACATCGAATTGTTTGCCCCGTCGCCCTCGGGCAAGGCCCACAGCAAAAACTTCGTGCATTGTCCCGGCAAAGCCTATGACCGCTCGCCCTGTGGCACCGGCACTAGTGCCAAACTGGCTTGTTTGCACGCCGACGGCAAAATCAAGCAGGGCGACACCTGGCGGCAGGAAAGCATTGTCGGCAGCATTTTCGAGGGATCAGTGGAAGTCATCGACAGCCAGCTTTATCCCAGCATTACGGGCGACGCCCATATCATGGCCGAGGCGACGTTGATCCTGGACGAGCGCGATCCGTTTTGCATGGGAATTCGCGCATGAAACACGTAGTCGTGATCGGCGGCGGGGTGGTTGGTGCGTCGTGTGCCTACGCCTTGCACAAATCCGGTTGGCGCGTCACCATTGTGGACAAGGGCGAGTTCGGCAAGGGTTGCTCCCACGCCAACTGCGGTTTCGTCTGCCCCAGCCATGTTTTGCCGTTGGCCGAGCCGGGCGTCGTCTGGATGGGAATCAAATCGCTCTTCCAGAAAAACTCGCCGCTCAAAATCCGCATGCGCTTTGATCCAGCGCTATGGGGCTGGATGTTTCGCTTCGCCCGCCGCTGCAATGAGACGGACATGCTCGAATCGGGTCGGGCGTGCCAGGCGTTGCTCGAATCTTCGCGGCAACTTTACGATCAATGGGTCGTCGAGGCGGGCCTGGAATGTGAATGGCAAACGCGTGGCTTGTTGTTTGCTTTTCAATCTGCCGAGGAAATGGAGAAATACGCCCACACCGACAAAATCATGGCGGAGCATTTTAGCTTGCCTGCTGTTCGCTATGACTCAAAAGCCCTGGAAAAACTGGAGCCTGCCCTCAAACCGGGATTGGCAGGCGCCTGGCATTATGAGCATGACGCTCACTTGCGACCCGACAAATTGATGACCAGTTGGCGGCGCGTGCTGTCGACGGGCGGCACCACCATCCGCGATAACTGTGAAATGCAAGGTTTCAAAAAAGACGGCGCCAAAGCGGTCGCCATGCTTACGACTCAAGGCGAAATCGCCGGTGACGCCTTCGTAGTCGCGGCCGGAGCGCTGACACCCTTGCTCAAGACACACCTGGGCTGCAAGATTCCGATTCAGCCAGGCAAGGGCTATTCCATCACCATGCCGCGGCCGGCGCGTTGCCCGGCGATTCCCATGATTTTCCCGGAAACACGGGTCGCGGTGACGCCGATGGAATCGGGTTATCGGCTCGGATCCACGATGGAATTCGCCGGTTATAACGCCAATATCGACCGCGGCCGCCTGCAAATCCTGCGCGACGGTGCTCGTCCTTTTTTGCACGAGCCGTATTGTGAACCTGTGCAGGAAGAATGGTGCGGTTGGCGGCCAATGACCTACGACGGCAAGCCGATCATCGGCCCCAGTCCGATCATGAACAATGTGACCATCGCGGCCGGCCACAACATGCTCGGCCTGTCGATGGCTACCGGTACCGGCAAGTTGGTGGCCGAGCTGGTCAACGGCGACAAGCCGCACATTGACCCCGCGCCGTATTCCCCCATGCGATTTTAACTCTCCAAGGAGACTCTCCCATGAACTGGCAAGGTGTGATTCCCGCAATGACCACTGCCTTCAAGCCGGATTACTCGGTGGACCATGAATTCGTCGCCAAGCATGCGTCTTGGCTCATCGACAACGGCTGCACCGGCATCGTGGCCTTGGGTTCGCTCGGTGAAGGCGCAACGCTGACCGACTCCGAAAAAGCCGCCATTCTCAAGACATTGGTGCAAACGCTTGGCAAACGCGCGCCGGTGGCAGCCGGCATTTCCGCCCTCAGCACCGCCGAAGCCGTTCGCCTGGCGAAAATGGCTGCCGAAATCGGCTGCCAGGGTTTGATGGTGTTGCCGCCCTATGTTTACTCGACCGATTGGCGAGAAATGAAAGCGCACATCGTGGCCGTACTCAAAGCGACGCCTCTGACGTGCATGCTTTACAACAATCCCATCGCTTACAAGACCGACTTCTTGCCGGAGCAGATCGCCGAACTGGCGGCCGAGCACAGCAATCTCGTCGCCGTCAAGGAATCAAGCGCCGACGCGCGAAGGGTGACCTCGATTCGTGCCTTGCTCGGCAAGCGCTTGCAAATCCTGGTTGGCGTCGACGATGTGGTGGTCGAAGGCGTGCAGGCCGGCGCGGTCGGCTGGATCGCGGGCCTGGTCAACGCATTTCCGAAAGAATCGGTTGCCCTGTTCCAGGGCGCTCAACGCGGCGTCGATGAGAAACTGTTCCAGCTTTATTCGTGGTTTCTGCCACTGCTGCGGATGGATGTCGTGCCGAAGTTTGTGCAGCTCATCAAGCTCGCCCAGGCGGCCGTCGGCATGGGCAATGCCCGCGTGCGGCCGCCACGTTTGGAACTGGAAGGCGAGGAGTTGAAATTGGCGCAAAACACGCTTCAAACCGCATTGAAATCTCAAAAACGCTGATGGTCTACTTCTTGCCCCCCAGCAAACCGAGTATTTTTTGCCAGCGATTCTGCCGCTCCTGCTCGATCGTTTCCATGCGTTGTAACAGCAGCGTATGGAGATCCCCTGGGCTTTTGCTCCCAGCCGGCTTGGTTGATTTGGCCGCAGGCTTGGAGGCTGGGCCAGCCGTTGCTGCAGGCCCATCGCCATTGCCCTTGGAGAGTGCCGCGGCCCGGGAAGTGGCCTCCGGCTCCTCATAGCTCGCGGGGACAAATTCAGTCACCGTCGTCGCCATGTGATAGCCTGACGTCGTCTGTTCCGCCGGCGGAGATTGCTCGGCCTTGGCTAACGACTCTTGCAATGCTTGAAGCTCCCGTGTCAACTCTCGCACCTGGTCCAGCTCATCCCGAAGAACCGCAATCTGCTCCTGTTGCAGCGTGCCAAACATTTGGAACATCATCATCATCGTCTGCTGGAACTGGTCGAACATCTGCATCTGCATCTGCGAAAACTGGTTCATCACGAACAGAAAGCGCTCGTCGTCCGGTCTCGTCATTTCGCCATGAGCCGGCAGTCGTACAGCCAAGGCGGAACTCACTGTTCCCTCTTCCATTGGCTGCACGTGCGGAATGGGCGGCGCGCTCGCGCGCTGCGCTGTGGCGGCATGATTCTGAGCCGACAGCATTGGTTTGCTTGGCGTCGTGGCCTTGAACTCGCCGTGGTGGCTGCGGATCAAGAAGCCGCCGATAAGAAGTTGATCCCCATCCTCAAGCCGGGCGTAGCGAACTGGCTCGCCGTTGAGTAGGAGACCGGCGGCGCTGACCAGATCCACAGCCCAAACGCCGTTGGGCGTTGCCACAAGATAGCAGTGAAACCGCCCCACGCTCCGGCTCCGTACGCGCACTTTGCAGCCAGGCGCGCTGCCGATTATCGTGAGAACGCGGTCGATTTGCCAACAGCGATTGCGGGTCGCGCCGTTGAGGAACTCCAGCGTTACGGGGGGAACATGCAAAATCTCAATTGAGCGCGCCTGAAGGGGATCCCAGGCGTCGTCGCGAGCTGTCGCCGTCAGGTCTCGGTCACAATGAGCGCGCAGACGATAGGGGCCAATGTGGATGGCATCGCCTGGAACGACCCAGCCGGAAAACCGTCGTCCGTCGTTCCAGCGTGTTCCGGTGCGGCTATCAAGGTCAAAGCAAAACACCCGGCCGCCGAGGATTTGAAGGAATGCGTGACGCCGGCTCACCTCGTCATGAACCACATGTAGGTCACACGCCTGCTCCCGGCCGATGACCGCGAACGGCGTTGTCAGCGACTTTTGTTCCACTGTGGCACAATCCGCGTCAGCGGTTTCCACCAGCAATTCGCCGTTGCAGCCACAGGCTTGCTGAAAGGCGATGATGGATGGATCGGCAGCCATGATTGAATGCATTACATGCCCGAGACGAGGTCAGGAGAAACGCCGGTGCCGCACCACGGTGCTGGTAAGAGGTGCGTGACGCTGGGTCCGGTAAGCTTCATTAAGCCCGACATCGGCGCAGCAGTCAATGCAAATTGCACACGGAAGGGTGATCCAAAATTGTGCCCTGAATGTTTGCCGTGTGTTGGTGTGAAAATCTTATCGAGGCGCGCCCTTACTTAGGGCGCCCGCTGCCTACCCCACCTTTGTTCAAGAAGTATCTACCTTGCGTCTGAAATCCGGCGGCGTGGCCGGTGCTGGGCAGGACATTCGCAGCCTCATAGCCTTGTTGTTGTTGGGCCAATGCGTTCTGTTGGCTTTGAAGTTGCTGAAACTCAGCAGTGGCGCCAAGCTGAGGCCTTATGATGCCGTAGTAGCTAATCACCGGGCTGACGTCGTTTCGTGTCAAATTGAGATAAGGGCTGAAACCCGGCCGAGAGGACGGGGAGCCGGCAATTGGTGGCCGATATTGGGCCGGCACGGGTGACGGGGCCAGCAAGAAGGATATCGCCAAGCCCACGGCAAACAACATGTTGGCTATCCGCATTTTTCGCATGGGGCAATCTCCCTTATTCCATAGCCCAAATCTGAAATCTGTCTACCTTCACCCTACCCGGTTTTTGACGCTGGTCAACAAAATATCCGGCCTTGGGCTTCAGAGCCCACGCGGGTGTGGCAGGACTTAGTTGCCGTTGTTGTTGCCGCCGTTTGACTGGAAACTTCGCACGGACGAGTTTCCCAACAAGATAATGCCTAGGACGCGTTCGATAGGGGCAATCACCTTGGCCAAAAAGCCGTCCGCTTCAATGAACGGATCGACGGCGACATACAGGCGGTCACCCGGCATCAATTGATAATTGGTGGCGGCGCATCCCCTTCTGGTTATGGCCTGCCAATCAACCGGCAGGACATGGTCGCAGAAGCCTTCTTCCGGCCCAGTGGGCCGAGCAACCCACATGTTGAACCGGTCCGACGCCGGCGGCAAACCCTTGCTGGCAAAGTGGATGGCATCAATCACGGTTTCGTTGCCGGTGAACGGCAAGCGCTCAACATGCTGGCCTGAGCCATTCAAATCGAAGATTACGTAATAAACCATGCTGTTGAAGCCACCGATCTCCACGGAGATTTCCGGATCGAGAATCTTTGGAGACAACGCCTCTTGAATGGCCGCCTTGGCCTTCTCAGGCGTCATGCCGGCCACATACACGGTCCCGTAAGTGCCGAGCGAGACCTGGCCGTCCGGCCGCACCAAATGCTCGCCGCGAATCTGCTGAAACGCTTTCGCCTCACCCAAACTCACGCGGACTTCAAAATCGGTTTTGGGAAATTGCACAAGCAAATGTTTTTTGATGCTTTGTGTGGCTTCCAGAATCGTTTGACCGCTCACGAACGCCGCCCCGTAGTCAAACCCCAGATTTATGGTGCCGTCGGGTTCAATGCGGTAAATGCCGTCGATCGGCTGGCCCGGCCGCAAATGGCGGTTAGGGTCATCCTGCTTGGTCCCCGCCACTTGCACCGACACGATTATTGCATCCAAAGGGCCCGTTTTGTACGGCGGCCGCGGAACCAAGCGCACGGCGTCAATCAAGAGGATGTCGGGCGGATTAATCACATATTCCTTGAGCGTGACTTTGTTGAGCTCCCGGGGAACGCCGTCGTCCTGGAACGTGCGGACAAAGTTGGCCTGCGTGCATCCCGCAGTGGACAGCACAAAGGCCAAGAGCATCCAGGGCGCGCTTCGCACAAGGGTTGTCATCATTCTAGGCATCTCAACCGTCCCCCGCGTTCAAGACTCCACTGCCAAGCGTTCACGACGCCGAGAATGGCGTATCATGGGCGCTCGACGGGCCGCGCTTCTGGCTCGTTCAGAATAATCGGCATTTCCGTTACAACTTCTTCATCTTTCCGCCTTGGATTCCGAAAACCTTGAGAACCGCTGAAGGATAATATCGCAATATTCAGCAGTTTGGGAAAGTGTGCAATGCCAGGGGGTTGACCGGTACTCGCACAGCTACCGCACCGAAATTCAGCAAATTCGGCGTTAAGGATGTAACCCAAACTCTGGTGCCGCTAACATCGGCTGTAAACCTTTGTTTACAATTATCGCAATCGCGCAACACGTAATGGCTTGTTTGGTGATGGATTATTGCCTCAAGTCATTGACCAATAGATGTATATGCGCGAATTGGAAGAAAAACACTGGCGATTCGTCATGTGGCCTGCCGTTTGCTCTTTACCCCCACTCTCCTAAAACCCGGGCTTTCACTGTAATTGTGGGCCGAGGATTTGTAACCCACGGGGACGGAGTATGCGCAGAATGTAACGATTCTGCCTCCCACCTCCTTGTTTATTAACAATCGTGTCCATCCACAAAGCCATACAAGCCAAGAAGAACGGGCAACGAAGCAGTTCCCATGTTAAGGCGGGGGCTTCGGCTGGTTCCGCGCCACGGGGAAGCAGCGCTTCCAAGCCGGCTTCGCCGGGTGATCGTCAGCCAATTGCTATGGGTGGATCCGCCACCATATGGCCCTTGGTAGCCCTGGCGATATTGGTTGCTGTACTTGCATGGGGTTACTGGCCGACATTTGGCGACATTGTCAGTCGTTGGGCCAATGATTCCAAATACTCCCACGGTTATTTCGTTCCCGCCTTTGCTCTTTATTTGCTGCGGTATCGCAAAGACAAGCTGCGAGGCGTCAAAGCAACCGGCCACATTTGGGGTTTGGCTTTTCTTACCCTGGGAGTAGCTATGCACCTTTTAGGTGCGCGTACTTATTACGAATGGCTGTCCACGGCTTCATTTTTGCCTTGCTTGGCGGGCCTATGCTTGGGCTTGGGAGGCTGGAAGGTATTGGCATGGGCGTGGCCTGCCATCGTGTTTTTGGGCTTCATGTTGCCGCTTCCTTTTCGCGTGGAAGTGGCCCTGGCGCTGCCGCTGCAGCGCTTGGCGACCACAAGCAGCGTCTTCGTGTTGCAATTGCTAGGTCTGCCCGCTGTGGCCGAAGGCAACATTATTATCATGGAGGAGACGACGATTGGCGTGGTGGAAGCCTGCAATGGTCTAGGCATGTTGGTAACTTTCTTCGCCGTGACCACCGGCCTTGCCTTTTTGGTAAAATCCTGGCTCGAAAAGGCCGTGCTGGTCCTGAGTTCCATTCCCGTTGCATTGGCGGCCAATGTTTGTCGCATCACAGTAACCGGGTTGATTGCGGAGTGGATCGGCCGCGAAACGGCCAATGAGTTTCACAATAGCTTTTTGGCGGCGTTCTTTTCGATGGTCGTCGCCCTGGGGTTGGTGGGATTGGAGCTTTGGCTTCTCAATCGGCTATTCCCGGTGGTTTCCGCCCACGATGAACCCGTCTTCATTTTTGCCAAACGGAAATCTGTTCCGCCGGCCAAAAAACCAAGTTTAGTCAAGCCGTGAAAGTTGCAATGGTATTTCGTACAATGGTCAAACGCGAGTGCCTGCCAACGTAGCTTTGCCAGTTTCCGTGCCCACCTATGATGGGTTCATCCATCCGTTCCGGAGATTGACGCATGCCAGCCCCCTCTGAACCAGCCGTGCTGCCCGACCGTGCTGTAGTGCACGTGCCGCCCAAACTCTTGTCCGTCGCCGCCACGCGCGCCAAGCCCGCGGTGTTGGGCACCAATCCCACGCTGCTGGGCCTCCTTCAGGCTCTGCGGCGCCGCTGGCTGCTGGCGTTCAGCCTTGGCGTGGTAGCTGCCGCCGCGGTCGTGGGGGGGTTGTACTTCTTCGCGAAAACCACCTACACGAGCCGCACCCTGCTGCACGTTGCTTCTTCGCGGCCCATCGTGCTTGAGAACGTCGAGCGGGGCGCCGATTTCGGAAATTACCAGCGCAATCAGATCGCGTTGATCAAAAGCCGACTGGTGATCAACAGCGCCTTGCGCGACCCCAAAGTTGCGTCTTTGCCCGTCGTTCAAGCGAAAGTTGATCCCGTAGTTTGGCTGGAGCGGGAAATCATGGTTGATTTCAATACCGCGCCGGAAATCATGCGCATCGCCATGACCGGCGAAGATCCGGAGGACCTGAGATTGCTGGTGGACGCGGTGCGCGAAGCCTATGTGAAGGAAATCGTTTACAAGGAAAGCAACCAGCGCAAGCAGCGTTTGACCAACCTCAGGAAATTCCATTCCGTTTACAATGAGAGGTTGCAACAACGCAAAAAAGTTTTTGAAGCTTTGGCCCTGGACGCTGGCTCCACCGATCCCAGAACATTGGAGTATTCCTACAAACTCGACCTTAGCCAGATTCATGCCATTCAGGGCGATATTGTGAAAGTAAAGTCCGACAGGTACAGGGCGGAAATCGAATTGAAATTGGCCAAGACCAAAGGAGGTGCCGAAATGCCGCGTGTGCCTGATTCAGTAGTCGAAGATGCCCTGCGAAATAAGACTGAACACAAGCTCCTGTTCGACACCATGAAAAATCTTGAGGACGATATTGAGAAGCTCAAAGTGACTAGACCTGAATTGGTTGAAGCAAAAGATAAGTCATACACACAAATGGTCAACGCCTATGAAGCCAAAAAAAAGGAATTGGCCAAGCTCATTGAGAAATCCGGACCAAAGGTGGCCAAGGAAATACAAGCGCTGGTCAGCGCGCAGGCGAGGTCAAGCTTGGAACTGGTCGCGAACCACGTCGAGCTGCTGAAAGAGTGGGAGGACGTTCTCGACAAGGAATTCAGGAAACGCACCGATGGTTTGGACAAGGCGCGAAAGGACAAAATCAATGTGGAAGGGATGCGCGACGACATCGCCAAGGACGAAGAAATAGTCAAGAAATTCAGCGCCCAAATTAGTGCCATGGAAATTGAGCAGGAGGCGCCGGAGCGTGTGACCTTGTTGGAGGAAGCTTTTACGATCAAGGACACCGACAGCCGCATCCGCCAAATGGGAATGGCCGGCGGCGGTGTTTTCGTGGTCATCGTTTTCGGTGTAGCCCTCCTTGAGTTTCGCAAGCGCCGTGTCAACACCGTGGACGAGGTCATACGCGGCCTTGATTTGCGGCTCATGGGCACCTTGCCGGCGCTGCCCAGTTGGGCACGGCGCCGGATGGGGGGCGGTGGTAGTGCGCGTGAGATGTATTGGGAGAGTCTGCTCACCGAATCCGTAGACGCCGCTCGCACCATGTTGCTCCACGCTGCCCGCCTGGAATCCCATCAGGTGGTGATGGTCTGTAGTGCTGTTGGCGGCGAAGGCAAGACTATGCTTTCCTGCCATTTGGCCGTCAGCCTGGCCAGGGCCGGTTTTCGCACCTTGCTTGTCGATTGCGATTTGCGGCGGCCATCCGTGCACAAACTTTTCGGTCTCGATTCCAGTCCTGGCTATAGCGAAGTCCTCCGTGGCGAATTGGACGCGGTCGAGGCGGCTCAACCTGGCCCCTTGGAAGGACTGTGGATTGTTCCTGCAGGCTATGCCGACTCTGCAGCCTACCAGGCGCTAGCTCAGCACCGGTCCAAAGAGATTTTCAAGCAACTCAAGGGCCAATTCGATTTTATCTTGGTCGATTCGGCCCCTGTCTTGCCCGTGGCGGATTCGTTGCTCATCGCTCAAAGCGTGGATAGCGTGGTCATCTCGATTTTGCGCGATGTGAGTCGCTTGCCCACTGTTTATGCCGCTTACGAGTGCCTAGCCGCCCTGCGGGTTCCCATTCTGGGTGCGGTCGTCAACGGCACGGCAGGAGATCATTACAACACTCGGTATTCCTATGGCTATGACGGTCGCACCGCAACTGTGCTTGAGCCGAGTGTTGACGAAGCGGCATCGGTTCCGGAATAGGCGTCCGATACCACGCGTGGATAACACGGCTCGTCCTTAAACCTTTTGGCGAATTCGCTGATGAGAGCAATCTTCGTTTTGCTGGCCGCCGGACTGTTGATCGCGGACGGTCTATTTTGCGGGTTGTGGACCGACCGCTGGCAATCCTCGCGCCATGTTCCCGCTGCCGTTGCCAGTTTGGACCGCGTGCCAATGGTCATCGGAGAATGGAAGGGCCAAAAGCTTCCCGATTTCACGAAACAAAGCAGCGACCAGGCGGGTTTCGCAGGCTATCTCAGCCGTCGTTATGAAAATCCTGCCAAGGGAATCTCTGTCACCGTTTTGTTGGCTTGCGGTTCATTTGGCCCGCTTTCAGTGCACACGCCTGACATTTGCTACGCCGGCAGCGGATTCGTCCAGCAGGGCGCCATGACGTTGCATAACGAAGAACTGCCGGTGGCGAGTGGCGCCGCCAAGTTCTGGACCGCGAAATTCGCCAGACCTGATTCTCTGGCGCCTGGCGTTACCAAGGTTTGTTGGGGCTGGAATGACGGCCACGGCTGGCAAGCGCCTGATAATGCTCGCTTGGCCTTCGCAGGGACCCCGGTTCTTTACAAGCTCTACATTTCGCGCGACTTTCTCGACGAAAAAGAAGCAAAAACAGACGAAAAAACTCGAGAGTTTATTCAGGTGTTCCTTCCAGAGTTGGAAAAAGCCTTGGCCTTCAAACCCTGATGTTGATTTTTGAAGCAACGGAGTAGAGTCGAGTCCTTGCCTTCCTGTCGTCTGCGGTGCCCAAGTCCTTTCCGCAGCAGGTGGTTTGCATGATAATCAACGGTGACGCGCGCCACAACGGCCATATGGTTCGGTTGGATTCCGCCCACGCGCGCTTTGGCCAATTCAAACCGGCGCCTCTTGCTGGCAGGTACGGTCCTCTAAAGGTTGTTGTCGACGCTGCCCTGACCCTTGTGATTTTGGTCCTGGCCGCGCCGGTCCTATTGCTGGCGTGTGTGGTGGTCAAGCTGACATCACGCGGACCCATGCTATATTGCCAAACTCGTCTGGGTCGCGGCGGCAAGCCCTATACGATTTACAAGA
>DASRAT010000418.1:0-2376 GCA_035638015.1 Gemmataceae bacterium
TAGGACTGCAATCTTGCCGGAGTCGGGATCCTTGCCCGCCAAATTAGGCCCTTTTGAATAATTGCAACGGCTGCAGCTTAGGCAAAGGTTCCCGGCATCGTCGGCCCCGCCGTGTTGCTTGGCCACGATATGTTCAATATGAAAGCGAAAGAGCGGCACATGCTCCTGGCGAATTCTGCAATATTCGCAGCGCCCCTCGGCACGGGCGCGAACCAATCGCCTTAATTGAGGGTCCATCACTTGGCTGTGCTGTGGGCCAACAAAGTTCGCGCTTTCGATTGTAGAACTGCCACGAAATCGATGGCCGACACGATTGCTGCGTATTCGCTGCGCTCGTCCTCCGTCATCTTGCCTTCGTTGGCCTTTCTGGCGAGGCGGTCAATGCGTGCTTGGGTTTTCGCATCCGCCCGGAGATCGATCAGCTTGCGCGCCACATCAGGCGTGAGAACGCGACCGATGGAATCGAAAATGCGGTCCAAAGCAGAGTTTTTGATCGTAGATTGCATTACGCTATTCTATCGCGCGGTATGGATTCGAAAATAAACAACAAAGTTTAGGTTGAAAAATGACACACATCGTCCTTCCATCCAACTACCGCTTCGCCGGTGTCCATTGCGGCATCCGGCCCGACCCCCAGCGGCTCGACCTTGCCTTGGTTATCAGCGACCTGCCCGCATCGGTCGCCGGTGTCTTTACACAAAATCGCGTCTGCGCCGCGCCGGTCCAAGTTTGCCGCCAGCGGCTTCCCGCCAAAAATGCACGCGGCGTGGTGATTTGTTCCGGTAACGCCAACGCCTGCACCGGCCAACAAGGCCTCGACGACGCCCGCCGCATGACCGCTTTGGCCGCTGAATCCATTGACTGCCGTCCCGAGCAGATGCTGGTTGCCTCCACAGGCGTCATCGGCCGGCTGTTGCCGATGGACAAAATCGAGCCAGGCATTCGCAACGCCGCCAAGCATCTCGCCGCGGACGCCGCCGCTTTCGACCGCACTGCCCACGCCATTCTCACGACTGATACCACCATCAAAGTCTGTTCGCGTTCCTTGACGTTGCCCGGTGGAGAAGTGCGTATTGCCGGTTTCGCCAAGGGGGCGGCAATGATCGGCCCCAACATGGCAACGCTGCTCGCCTTTGTGCTTACCGACGCGGCGGTTGCGCCCGACGCCTTGCAAGCCATCGCCGCTCGCGCTGCCGACAGCAGCTTCAATTGCATCAGTGTCGAGGGCCACACCAGCACCAATGACACATTACTGCTGTTCGCCAATGGCCAGGGCACTCCACTTACCGCCGATGCCCTGACTCGTTTTGAGGCGGTCGTCACCGAGGTATGCGGCGAACTGGCCCGCGCCATCGCCGTTGACGCGGAAGGCGCTTCGCACCTGGTCCGCATTGACGTAACCGGCATGCGCAGCGACGCGGAAGCCAGGAAAGTGGCGAAAACCATCGCCGACAGCGCCCTGGTGAAAACCGCCCTTTTCGGCGCCGATCCCAACTGGGGCCGCATCGTTTCCGCGGCCGGTTATGCCGGCGTCCAATTCGAGGAAAGCGATTTGTCCCTGTGGTTGGGCGACACTTGTTTGTATCAAGCGGGCGCTCCCCTGCCCTTCGACGCCAAAACACTTTCGGCTTTCATGAAGCAAAACCGCGAATTGCACCTTCGCCTGCAATTCACGCTCGGCTCGGGCCGCTGCACCTTTTGGACCTGCGACTTGACCTACGACTACGTGCGGCTCAACGCGGATTACACAACTTGAGCGCGCCACGCAGCGGTTGACGATCAAGACCCATAGCCGTAAGCTGCCCACGTGATTTGCTCATTTTCCTTCGCGGGTCATGGACGTGGTTGAAATAAGCCAAACTTTCGTGCAGTTGATTTGGACGCTGTTGACGCTGATCGTCGAGATCGCCGCCTTGGGCGTGCGTCATGCCCTGCTGCTCGCCTGGGTGGCGTGGTGGCTTTGGGGAGTGGACTGGAACAAAGCCTGGGCCGTGCTGGCCAAGGGCGGTTGGGCTGTAGTGGTGTTGCTGACGATTGTCGCAGCCCTGGTGTGGGCCTCCATCTCGCCCAGCAGCTTGGACATCCTGGACCTTGTCACCCTGGGCAACTTCTGGTGGCAACTCGGAGCCGTGACTGTGATCGTTCTGGTGGCTCTGTTATGCGGTTGGGTGCAAGGTGTCATGGGCTGGGCGCCGGCCGAAATCAATCTGGAACCGCCTGTGCATGCTCACGCTGATCATCATGGACACCATTGACTCGCGGCGGATTGATCTGGCAAGATTCAATAATCGAAAGTTGTAATTTTGGCATTGTTAAACCAAATGCCAGTCGTCGTGGCCAACTCTGTTTAGCTACCCCACCGCCCCGCACGGCAAA
>DASRAT010000419.1:0-5323 GCA_035638015.1 Gemmataceae bacterium
CTCGCCGTTTGTGGCGCCTGACGCCGAACGGGAAAGCGCGGCTCGCGCGGAGATGCTTCAGCCGGCATACACGATCAGCGCGGCGGAACGGGACATTGTGTGCAACGCGATCGTTGAGTTGGCGCGGGAACGCGGCTGGAAGATGTGGGCGCTGCACGTGCGGAGCAATCATGTGCATGCGGTGGTCACGGCGGAGCGCGATCCGGGACGGATCATGAGCGATATGAAAGCAAGGGCGTCGCGCGATTTGACGCGGGCCGGATTCGATAATGCCGAACGCAAGCGCTGGACACGCCACGGCAGCACGCGGCATTTGTTTCGCGAGGAGGAGGTCGAGGCGAAGATACGCTATACGCTCGATGAGCAAGGCGACCGAATGGCATGGCACGAAGAACCACGCACGGGATGAGCCGCGCACGAAGTAAGCGGAAACCATGAGAGCCGCGCACGAAGTAAGCGGTTTCGTGGTATCGGGCGGTTCATGCAAACCGCTTACTTCGTGCGCGGCTCTGCTTGCGTTTTCTTGGAGAACACCATGGCCATCATCTTGAATTTCCTGCATGCCTCTGTTCGCAGCGCTGCTCCAGGTCGGCTGCCTCTTCTTCAACCTGCCTCTTGACGGCAGCCTGATGGTCGATTCCAATACCCATTAATGTCATCGGTAAAGGCAACAAATAGACCGGCGCTGGTTGATCGAATCACCAGTTCCCCGCCAGAGGTCGCAACATGACTAGAGATGACTTTTGGAAACTCATAGAGACGAGCCGACGTGGTGCCGAAAATGTTGACGACGAAATGGCCAAGCTACACGACCTCCTTGTCCAGTTGCCGACTGAGGACATTCTGGGCTTTGACACGTGTTTTCAAGAGTGCATCCGCGACGCCTATACCCAAGAACTCTGGGCCGCCGCATATATTGTGAACGGCGGCTGCTCTGATGACGGGTTCGACTATTTCATGGGCTGGTTGATCGCGCAAGGGCGCAAAGCCTTTGAAGCTGTACTTGCAGATCCGGAAAAGGTAGGCGCTATCGCCGAGCCTGACGACCATGTCGAGTGCGAGAGAATGTGGTCAGCCGCCGCGATTGCATACGAAGCCAAGACCGGGAAAGATGATTTCTACAAAATCTCGAAAGGCGTAACGCGGCAGCTCCGCGGCGAACCGTGGGATGAGGAAACCGTTGATCAACTTTACCCCACTTTGGCACAGAAATTCAGCAGGTGAATCTGCGGCGAACCGAACCACCTTTGAGCCTAATGAGGCAAAAAATGGCTACTACCCTCAAAGAAACTCTCGCCCAACTCGAAGCACTTGGCAATGAAAAGGTCCGTAAGCACAACCGCAAGTACGGCGCCGCCGACAAACAGTTCGGCGTCCCGGCGGGTGACATTCGAAAACTGGCCGCGAAGATCAAGATGAACCATGCCTTGGCCCTGGCACTCTGGAAGACCGGGAACACCGATGCCCAGCTCCTGGCCATCCTTCTGATCGATCTCAAGGAACTTTCCGGCGACCAATTAGATCGGCTGGTGCGGACCAACGGCTTAAGACAAACCGCCAAGCTAACGGTTGGCTTTTCGCAAGTGGCGGACTGGCTCCACTCCTATGTCATCAAGAATCACCCCGACAAGGAATCGCTCCGCCAAAAGTGGATGGCGGAGGATGACCCGTGGGCTTTACGCGCCGGCTGGCAACTGACGGCCGGGCGGGTCGCGAAGAGCCCCGAAGGACTCGACCTGCCCGCGCTGCTGGATCGCATCGAGTCCGAAATGGGCAACGCCGATCCCGTCGTGCAGTGGACGATGAACAGCGCCCTTGCGGAAATCGGCATCCACTTCCCCAAACTCCGCAAGCAGGCGCTCGCGATCGGTGAAAAGCTGGGAATCTATCGCGACTATCCCTGTTCCAAAGGATGCACCTCACCCTTTGCTCCGATTTGGATCAATGAAATGGTGCGTCGGCAGGGGTTAACCAACAAATGATCTCCCACCAATCGTGGGAGCGCCAGTGAGGCCAATTTCAGAGTGTTCCTCGTCATCGCTCCCTCCAATCTGTGATCAAGAATGAGCATCTGCAAATGGACTGCGTCGATGCCAGCGAGCCACCTCCGCCGGCGGCGGCTACCTCCCGTTGATATGGATTCGTTGCGCCGATTCTATCCCAGCGCCGAGAGGGAGTCCATTACGGTCAAGCCGGGCCTCGGTCCGCAACCCCGCCGCGTCTGCCACAACGTCAGATCGGCGGCGTCCGCAAAAATAAAACGCGGCCATCGGCATCCCGTGCCAACAGCCGCTATGTAGTTTCCTCACGCCTGCTCACCGATTACTTCTTCCTCACCAACTTCATTCCGCAGCACATCTCCGGCACCGGCCCGCCATTTTCCCAGCCCGCGCCGTTGACCTCGAGGTGGTCATCGTCAATGAAGGTAAGCGTCGCGTCATGCATGTGCTTGTCCTTCTTCGGGTCGAGATTGCCGCCGCCGGTAAACTGGAAGACGATTTGGTTTGGCGGCGATTTCGGGTCGGCCTTCAAGCGCGGCTGGTTGCCCAGCATGCAGTAATGGACCATGATCAAGTCCGGCCCTTCCGCCGTGTAGATGGAGATCATTTCCTGTGGCTGTCCCGGAAACAACGTCTCGTGCACTGCGCTGCCTCCCGCCGTCAGCTTGATGACCGAGACGACTTCATCCGTCGGTTTGCCTTTGTCGTCGGTGTTTACCCAGGTGCCCACCAGCTTCTTCATTTTTTCCAGGTTGGCATTGGTGGGTGGCGGCGGCAACTTGGCTTCGGGCTGTTGCTTGGTGGGTGGCTGTTGGGCGTAGCAGGCGAGCGCCAGCGCCAAGACTACGCCGCATCCCAGAATTCGTTTGGTCATGGTCGTACCTCCAAAAAGCGGTTACGTTGAGACATTTGGGTGAGAACCTCAATCTCACGACACAAGGTAGTCGAACGGCCATTGGCAGAATCGACACGATAACCAAAAAAATGGCAAATACCCTACGCTCACCGTTGCGTCTCTTTCCGATGCTTGCGCTGGGCCAGATCGCGAATCCGCTCCAGCCAGTGCTGCCAACCCTGGGGCATGCCGTCGCGATGTTCGGGCAAAATCGTTCCCATGCCGCGGTGGAGAAACGTAAGACGCGTCACGCTTCCTTCCGCCGTGAAACGGTATTGGAGGTGATTGACCGCCGGGTAGGACATCATGAGCGGCCCGCAAATCTCCAGGAGCGTTGGCGGCTTGATGACCTGCACGTGGCCCCACAGGTGGCCGGTATTGTTGCCAAGGTCGCGGTACCAGCGTCCGCCGGGCCAGGGCTCGATTTTCATAGAAAACGGCTTGCCGCCTGGCATCTGAGCTTCCGGACCAAGCTCGTCCAGCATGGCGCCGAAGGCGATTTCGATCGGCGCCGAGATTTCGACTTCCTTACTGATTTCAAAGGTTTCGACGGACTGTCGTTTGCTGGTTTCCGTTGTCATGGTTGTCCTTTCCGGGGTTTAAGTGGTGTTGGCGATTCCGTTTGTTCACGCGCTCGCCGTTCGGCGCGTTCCTTGATGCGGTCGATTTGATGACTCCACAGATGTTCAAAGCCCTTTACCCAGTCATGCACCGTTTTAAGCTTTTCCGGTTCCAAGCTGTACACACGTTGTTTGCCTTGCTTTGTCACCGCAACCACGCCCACCTTGCGCAGCACGCCAAGGTGTTTTGAGATGGCGGGCTGCGGCAGTCCCAGCGTTGCGACCAGCGTTCCAACTGCAAGTGCGCCACGCCGTGCGAGCAACTCGACAAGCAGTCGCCGACGGGGTTCCGCAATGGCGTTGAATACGTCAGTTGTAGTCGGCGCACGTGGCATGCCGCAATTGTATTCCCATATGGGAATATGTCAAGACCCGTGGTCTTCGTTCGGCCATCATGCAACGATTTTTTGTCATTGATCTTGCATCAGAGTCCGATAATCGTTAGTATGATTACTAAGTTAATCATGTTAGTAACTATTGATGTGAGATAAGCCTGGTGGCAAAATGGACCCTTTAAGGCGATTAAATGCAAACGTCTGGTGGTTTCAGGCTTGCACTCGCTAATGTTCAACGATATAGAGCGCGGCAAGCAAAATACTAATCTGCTGGTGTCCCATGTGTCCTTTGGCGCAGGGTGTCAGTGCGGAGCCATGGAATGTTAGATAATGGGCTCAACTTGAGGCTGGCCAAGGCAGGCGGCATTGTCGTTCTGGGGATTGTCGTCAGCCTGGCGCTGGCTGCGTTGGCAATCGATGCGCCGGCCCAGTCGACGGCCGTGAAATTGGGACGCCCGCAAGACACTCCCTTCTTACCGGGGCCGGGGCAAGTGTTGCCAGTTCCCTCCTTGAAGGAAGTTCCGCAGATCACCGAAAAAGGGCCGGCGCCAGGCGTTTTCCCTTATCGAAATGAGACTCAGCTGGTGCCCATTGATCTGGCCACCGCGCTCCGGTTGGCCGGCACCAATAACCTCGATATCAGTCAGGCCCGGGAGGTTGTGAACATTGCCGGCCTGCAACTGGACAAGGCCAAGCTGCTTGTCTTGCCAACGTTGAATATGGGCAGCACCTACACCGAGCACGAGGGCCGAATCGCCAAAACCGAAGGCAACATCATCGTCGCCAACAAGGATGCGTTGTTCGTGGGCCTTGGGCCATCGCTCAATCTCAGTTTTGCTGACGCCATTTTCGCGCCCCTTGTGGCCCGCCAAGTCAGTGCGGCGACGCAAGCCGGTTTGCGCCGCGTGCAAAACGACACTTTGCTTGCTGTCGCGGAAACCTATTTCACGGTATTGCGTGCACGGCGAAAAATAGCTCGCGTCGATGTCACGCTCGAATATTTGACGTCGGACAAGGCGTCGCCCATTCGCGCCGGCTCCAAGGGGCTGTTGCCGGTAGTCGAAACCATCAACAAGGCAGGAGCTGCCGAGGCCCTTAAATCGGAAGTGGATCGCGTTCAGATCGAGGTGTTGCGCCGCCAAGAAGAGAGAACCGCGGCGGTGCAAGAGTTTCAGGTCGCGGTCGCGGAGCTGGCACGGCTGTTACGACTGCCGCCCGATTTGCCGCTCTGGCCCATGGAAGATTTCCGCGTTCCCCTGGACATACCCGGGCCCTGGTATGACATGGCGCTGGACGAACTGGTCATGCTGGCCATGAACAATCGACCAGAGCTGGCGGAAAACCAGGCCTTGGTCCTTGCGGCAGGCGAGCGCGTGCGAGCTGCTCAATTTCGTCCCTGGCTGCCCAATCTGGTCATGAATTACAGCTGGGGCGATTTTGGCGGCGGCCCCAACCAAAACCCAAACAAAGTTG
>DASRAT010000420.1:0-2875 GCA_035638015.1 Gemmataceae bacterium
CGGATTGCCGAACGATTCAAGGTAAAGAAGAATGACCTCGGTGCCGGTGTCCTCTTCCCAATACTCCAGCAAGTCGTTGCTGGAAATGTCCGGCCGATTGCCGACGCTGACGCAGCTGGAAATGCCCAGGCCATATCGGCCGGCAACGGCGAGGGCCGCCAGGCCCAGTGCACCGCTGTCCGAGGACATGGCAACGCGCCCCGGCGGCGGGAATCCGGGAACAAAAGTCGCATTGAGCCGCACGTCGGCATCGGTCGAAACCAGCCCCAGGCAATTCGGGCCAATCATGCGCATGCCCGCGGCACGAACTTTTTCCATTAAACGGTTTTGCAACTCCAATCCTTCTTTGCCAACTTCCGCAAACCCGGCCGTGATGACAACAATCGCCCGCACTCCCCGCGCGGCACAATCGTCCACCACGCCCAGCACGGCCTTGGGGGGAACGGCGATAACCGCCAGGTCCACGGCAAAGGGCAGCTCGCGCACCGAAGGGTACGCATGCAACCCCCTTATCTCGGTGGCTTTCGGATTGACCGGATACACCGTGCCGCGATAGCCGCTGCTGACGACCGCATCGAGCAGCCGATAGCCAATGGCCATGGGATTGCGCGACGCCCCGACCACGGCCACCGAACGCGGCCGGAAGAAAGGCCGCAACCCGGCCACAGTGGCGACACGATGCCGCACATCCAAACGGGCCACGCTGGCCTCCGTGGGAATAATGGCAAGGTCCACCTCCACCTCGCCCCGGTCCAGTTTTTCCGCGACGGCAAAGCCGGACTCGCGGAACACGTCGCGCATCGACTTATTTTCCGAATGAGTCAAGGCCCAAAAATGCGTAAAGCCATTTTGCACCGCCAATAGCGCCAGGCGCTCCAGCAGCAATGTTCCCAATCCCTTGCCTTGATAACTGTCATCCACGGCGAACGCGACTTCGGCGGTCGTGGGATTTTTGGCCAGATAGGAACCCGTGGCGATGATGCGCGAGTCACCATTGAGACTGCGCGTGGCTAGCAAAGTGAGCTTGGATCGCGCATTGGACGAATCGCACAAAGAACCGATCAACTCCGGCCTGGGCGCCGAGAGCGAGGAGAAACGCCGGTGCCGGGACTCGGGCGACAGCCGTGCGAAGAAGTCGCAAAGGGCATCCAGGTCCTCCAAGCCAGCGGCGCGAAATTGGACGGAGGTGCCGTCACGCAGTCCCGGCACGCCAAAATCCATGGCATCGAACGTGTTCATTGATATTGTCTCAAGTAATCATTGAGAGACTTACACACCTATAGTGCATACCCAGGTAACGCAACCTTTGTGCCAAGCCGTCCAAGCGGCAGTATTGCGGAAAACTAATGAATTATCGGGCCATGGCGCTGTGCAGATTCGCCCACCGTTCCAAAACCGCACAGCCTTTCTATGCCTGGCCCCGCATCATACAAAGGCAGCATAACGGTTCGATTCTGCAACGGGCTTATTCATCAAACAATGTCAAAGCAACCGTCGCCACCTGAACTGCGTGCCGTCCTGGGCATCGGCAGCCCGCACGGCGACGATTGCATCGGCTGGTCCGCAGTGGAGTTACTGCGCGGCCGTTTGGACTCCAGCATTCTCTTGCGGGCTGTCTCCACGCCATCACAAATCCTTGACCATCTGGACGGCGTCAGCCACCTTGTTGTCATTGACGGTTGTCGCGGTGGCCTGGCTCCTGGCACTGTGGTCCGATGCCGCTGGCCCCAACAACCGGGAAAAGTGGGTACGGAATTTGCGACCAGTCACGATTTGAACTTGATCGAAATCTTGAAACTTGCCGAAAACCTTGGCCGTCTGCCTCGCCAGGTTACGATTGTCCTCATGGAAATCGGCGACGCCTCGCCGGGGAATAAGATGTCCAATAGCGTTTTGAAGGCGTTTCCTGAGTTGGTGGAGGCAGTTGTCCAAGAAATGGAAACCAGCCGTTTCGTCCGGGGAGACTGGCCGATGAATCTAAACGAACTTGGAAAACTGCTTTGCGACCTGTCATTTCTTGACGGTGCCGAGCAGGTAACTTGCCGGACCTTGGCCGATGTGGCGAGCGTGCAAGACATCGCCGCGGACACGGTCCTTTTCCGGGAAGGCCAGGAGGCCGGGGCAGTGTACCTGGTCGTCAGTGGCCAATTAGCCCTGGAGATTACTAGCCCCAATCGGGGCCGGCTGCGTTTTCAAACAGTTGGCCCAGGCGAATTGCTCGGTTGGTCGCCGCTGCTCGGCCAGCCGCGCATGACGGCGACAGCGCGGGCATTGACGGCATCCCAGGTCATCCGTCTGGAGGCCGGGCCGTTGCTGAAACTTTGCGAAGAGCTGCCGCGTTTCGGCATGGAGATGATGCGCCGTGTAGCGACCGCGCTTTCCAGGCGCCTGGCCGCGACGCGACTCCATTTGCTTGATGTTTACCGCCAGGAGTTGCCGGTTTCCTCTGGCCTGGAGGGCCAGGCATGAGCGATCCTTCGCCCCCCGTGGGCGCTGTGCTTCAGATCGAAAAGTCGCAACTCCAAACGGTGATTGATGCGCTTTTGTTGCATGGTTACCGCGTCATCGGGCCACGCTTGCGCGACGGCGCCATCGTGCTGGACGATCTGGCTTCCATCGACCAACTACCACGCGGCTGGCTCGACGATCAGGACGGCGGCGCCTATCGTCTCCGCCGCGATGCGGACGCTGGTTGGTTTGATTATGTCGTCGGCCCCCACTCGCTTAAACAATTCCTGTTTCCGCCGCGAACGGTTCTTCTTGAAACGACCAGGGTTGGCGACAGTTGGAACTTCCGCGTGCCACAGCCGCCTGTTCGGCCACTGGCCATGATAGGTGCGCGTTCGTGCGAGTTACACGCCCTGAGGATTCAGGA
>DASRAT010000421.1:0-6055 GCA_035638015.1 Gemmataceae bacterium
AAGCTTGAAGGCCACGCCCGCGCCGCACAGACCGCCCCAGGGATAATCGCCGGGTAAGCGCGGATGCACCAACACATCGGCGTTCGGCAAGGTGTCTTTCGGTTCGTGATGGTCGGTGACGATCAGTTCCAAGCCCAGACGGCGAGCTTCATCGGCCTCGGCAATGCTGGCGATGCCACAATCGACAGTGACGACCACCGATGTGCCTGACTCGGCGATTTTGGCCAGGGCCTCATTGTTGAGGCCGTAACCATCTTCCAGGCGGTGGGGAACGTGAAAATCGACATCGGCCCCAAGATGCTGGAGTGCGGTCAGCAAAATGGCGGTGCCGGAGACGCCGTCCACGTCGTAGTCGCCGTAGACGCAAATGCGTTTCTTTTGCTCAATTGCGGCCAACAATCGCTGTACGGCGTCAGCCATGCCCGGGAGGCGCTCCGGCTCGTATAGGCCACTAAGCGGGGCTTTGAGAAAACGGTCAGCGGCATCAAGGTCACGCTGGTCGCGATTCAGCAAAAGCTGCGCGACAATGGGCGGAATGCTCAAACCACGCACCAGGCGGTCAATGGCGAGGGCGTCGTGGGACAACAGGTGCCACGTTTTGACGACGGCACGCAATGAATTAATCCCCAAGAAACGCTGGGTTGACAACAGCCGTATCGGGCCATTATATCCCTACACAGGTTTCGGGCATCGGCGGCCGTTTGTCCGTACATTTGGACTGCTTGTCGCCGAGCCGACTTGGCCAGCGTTCCATTCAGCGCTACAATGGTGTGCAGTGCCATCGACCAATAACCAAACTCCACCCATGCCTCGTGATTATTATGAAGTTCTAGGCGTTGCCAAAACCGCCAAGGACGACGACATCAAAAAAGCCTATCGCAAGCTGGCCCGGCAATATCACCCGGACCGCAATCCCGGCGATAAGCAGGCGGAGACGCGCTTCAAGGAAGTGCAAGACGCCTACGACGTTCTCAGCGACAAGCAGAAACGTGAGCAATACGATCGTTTCGGCTTCGCCGGTCCTGGCCAGGCGAGCGGCTTTCCTGGCGGCGCTACCTTCCAATGGGGGGGCGGCGGACCTGCTGGGTCCGCTGGCGTGCCGCCTGAATTTGAGGAGATGTTGCGCCAGTTCACCGGCATGGGCGGCGGTTTCGGCGACGGTGCTGCCCGCCGCGGCCGTGGCTCGCGCCGCCGGTCAGCGGCGCCTCCGCCCGAACAGGCGCCGGAGGTGACCATCCCTTTTGACATTGCCGCCAAGGGTGGAGCGGTCAGTCTAAATGTGGACGGCCAACACATTGATCTCAAGATTCCGCCTGGAGTCAGTGACGGGCAGACCATGCGCCTGGCGGGACAGGGGCCTGGCGGCGATGACCTCTACATCAAGATCCGTGTGGCGGAGCACAGCTATTTCCGCCGTGAAGGCAATGATGTCATCCTGGAGGTGCCGCTGACCGTGGCCGAAGCCGCATTAGGTGCGACTGTGGATGTGCCGACTCTGGACGGCTCACGCCTTGGAGTGAAGGTGCCGCCGGGCACTTCCAGCGGCGCTCGCCTGCGGCTGCGCGGCAAAGGCATCAAGGGCGGCGATCAGTTCATTGAAATCAAAGTCGTGGTGCCCGCGGCCAAGGACGAGCGCAGCCGCCAGCTGCTGGAAGAGTTCGCCAAGCTGAATCCGGACAACCCGCGCGCCAATATGCCCTGGAGCTAACGCCGCATGCGGCGTAGCAAAATAAAATGGCGAACAGCGTTTCGCACCGTTTCCTGCCAGCTGAGCGTCTGCGTCGGCCGGCCGATTTCAAGCGCGTTTACGACCGCCGCCGCTCGCTCAGCGATGATTGGATTCTCGTCTATGCCTGCGAAAACGGCTTGCCGCATCTGCGCTTGGGAATGTCCGTGGCGCGCAAAGTCGGCAACGCGGTCCGCCGCAATCGTCTGCGCCGCCTTTACCGCGAGGCGTTCAGGCTGACCAAGCACGACATGCCGCCGGGTCTGGACCTTGTCATCATTCCTCGGCAATCGGACGATCCAGACCTGGAGCAACTCAAAAAAGCCTTACCCCGGCTTGTCGGATTGCTGGCCGGCAGGCTTGCCAAAGAGGGGAAGCCGCAATGAAGGCCAGGCTGCGTGGATTGCTTGTCCTGCTTGTGATCATGCCCGTGCGTCTTTACCAGGCGGTCATCAGCCCCCTCATGCCTAAAGTGTGCCGGTACTATCCCAGTTGTAGCGAATACTTCATTTTGGCCGTTCACAAGCACGGACCGCTGCGCGGCGCCTGCAAGGGTGTTTGGCGGGTGTGTCGATGCAACCCGTTTAGCCGGGGCGGATATGATCCGCCATGAAGCCGGTAGTAAACAACATCATTAGATGAACTTATAAATATAAATCGGTTGCATTATTCTCAATTCAGGAAAACTTTACCGTGCGCAATGGTTCACGGATTTTTTCCGGTTTCCTCTTGCATAGTGGCATGGAGCATGTAGACTTCCGTTGTCCCGCTACGTGATGACTTCGGTGACTGGGCGACGCCGAGGAAGTCAATGGCGGGACATTTTTTTGCTATACAACCTCAAGCCTGCGCGGTGCCCGCGTTCTTTATTGACAGGCAGCGCTGTCTGTGCGTTTGTTGGTTTTCTTGCTGCCTCACTCAAATCATGTCGGCCTCAGGCCCCAATGTCCGTAGTAATACTCCCATGATTCTCCTCGAATGCGACATGGACGGCGATCCATTTCGGCAATTCCGCAAATGGTTCGACGACGCTGTGACAGCTCAAATTGTGCAACCCGAGGCAATAACGTTGGCGACCGCAACGCCGAACGGCCAACCCTCGGCACGCATGGTTTTGCTGCGTCAGTGCGATGAACGTGGTTTCTGCTTCTTCACCAATTACCAGAGCGAGAAAGCGCGCCAGCTGACAGCCAACCCCCGCGCCGCGCTCGTCATCTTTTGGGAGTCGCTGCACCGCCAGGTGCGCGTGGAAGGTCACATCGAGAAAACATCCGACGCCGAATCCGACGAATATTTTGACAGCCGGCCGCGCGGCAGTCGCATCGGCGCCTGGGCCTCGCCGCAGAGCGACGTGCTTGCCAACCGTGAGGAATTGGAAAAACGGGTGCAAGAAATGGAATCGCGATTTGCAGGCCAGGAACATTTGCCTCGCCCGCCATTCTGGGGCGGCTTCCGCGTGGTGCCGGCGATGATCGAATTTTGGCAGGGACAGGACAGCCGGTTGCATGATCGTATTTGCTATCGCAGGCAAGCCGATGGCAGCTGGCGCATTGAGCGGCTCGCGCCGTGATTCACTGCTTACCGGATCAGCAAATCCGGCCTGACAAACTCTGCTCCCTGGATGCGGATGCGTTTAAGCGGCCAGCTTTCCGGCGAAGTGACAGCCCGTGGTCCATCCTCGCTCAGCAAAAAAGTGTCGCAACTCATGGCCGAGCCAGCGCTGGCACGCCACGTTACGGCCCAGCCGGATTGCAGCAAATCTTCGGTCGCCGGCGTTATCGCCAATTCCACGGGTGAACGGCCCGTGACGTGGCCCTGCGGGCTAAGCGTCCATTCGTGCTCCGCCCCGCACACGGTGTAAACGCGCCGACCCGTCGTCAAAATGGATTTGGGTACGCCGTCCGGCCAGCTGCTGGCGACATAAGTGGCGCTGACCTTGCATGCCGTGTCGTGGTCCTTGCGGATTTGGGGTGTCGGTTGACCAAAGCAAATCGACCGGCTGGCGCTGGCGCACAGCCCATATTTGCGGGCAGTCACGCACATCACGCAATGGGTATGAATCGGCGCCGAGGTGAAGCCGCAATGGCGATAAACGCGCAACCGGTCTTCCGCGGCAACGTTCAGGACCAACGGATGCGCCCCCCTGTGCAGCAGTCGGTGGCTTAGCTGACCGGCCACCTCACGTTCGGTTTCTCCGGGTGAGATCGTCCGGCAACACGCCTCCAGCGCATGGCTGACAATCAGCCCCAGGGCGCGGCAGCAGGCTTGCTCATATGCCGAGAGTTTGCGACGGAGGTGACGGAGTTGATTGCCCACAAGAGTCGAATCATCCAAGGGCAAATCGCAGGCGACTTTGCGGCCCTTGCAAAGCTCGGCCACCAGCTGCGCTCGGCCCCAGTGCCAGGGCCATTCTTTCAACTGAAAGCCAAGCCCGTCCAGTTCCTCGTCAAAGATCCGCTGCGAGTCGGCGTTGCTTGACAAAATCCATCTGCCTTCGGGATTCACAAACACCGCTGGCATTTCCTGGGAATCGGCCAAGCCGCGCGACGACGCTCCACTGGTGATCCAGGCGACATTATCGGGATCGAGCACCAGCATGCTGTCGCACTGGATTTCCTGGAGTAACGCGGCAACGCGGACGTGCTTGGCGTCAATGTCGGCCCGGCGGTCGGACGGCGAGGTGCTGACTTCCGGCGGGGGGAAGGCCTGGACTTCGGTGGCGACGCTCATCGGTTTACCCGCACAGACCACCTGACGCGCTGGAGGGGAAGCGCACTGGGCAATGGCCGTACTGAAGGATACCAGCTGAGAGGGCCGGAAGCGAAGGTTAATATGGTCGGGCAGAGCGTTACGGGCTGGTGGAGTTTAACGATTATGCGGGCGGCGAAACTCACCGCGTGCATGGCGGGCCGCCATTTCGACATAGTGTGCATTGATCCAGCGCGTTTTCGCTACTTCCTCGTCGGTCACGGTTCGCACCACCTTGCCGGGAACACCCATGACCAACGAGCGTGCCGGAATCCGCCGATTCTCGGGCACCACGCAACCCGCCGCGATCAAACACTCCGGCCCGATCTCGCAACCCGACAACAAACGGGCGCCAATGGCAATCAAACTGTCGCGGCCAATGCGGCTGCCGTGTAGCATCGCCGCATGACCGACGACCACGCCTTCCTCGATCTCCTGGGGACAGTTGGTGTCGGTGTGGACGATGCAGCCGTCTTGCAAGTTGGCGCGCGGCCCGAAGGTGATGCGGGCCAAGTCGCCACGGACAACGCAGCCGTACCAGATGTTGGCGCCGGGACCCAGGACCACGTCGCCGAGCACAACGGCGTTGGCGGCAATATAAAAGTCGTCAATGGCTTGCATGGGTAGGGGTCAGGGGTTAGTGGTCAGGGGTCAGGCGACACCGGGACTATTGTAATGGGAGAGGCGTGCCGCGTGAAAACCAATGTCGTCATCTTTCCGTTTGATTTGTTTGGCGGCGGCGGCACGGCAGCGGGCGCTCAACTTCTGGCCGATGGTTTGCGCGAGTTGCTCGACGACAACGCTGCTGAGAAAGCGCCGACCCGCGCTCGCGCTTACCAGGACCAGGTGCGGCTCAAGGAATTCACTTTTGACAAGCTGACGGCCTACGAAAATTGGCGTGCCGATGCTCGCCTGGCTGTCCAGAAGTATTGGCGCAAGTCCGATTTCCTGCTCTGGATTGCGGGCAACCATCTTGGCGTGCTGCCGATTTACGATGAACTGTCACAAGACCGCGACGGCACCCTGGTCATTCAGTTCGATGCCCATCTGGACGTTTACAATCTTGCCGATTGCACAACCGAATTATCACATGGCAATTTTCTGCTTCACGCAGACGGCCCGTTGCCGGCGATCATCAACCTTGGCCATCGCGAATTGCTGCTGCGGCCCGAATATGTGCGGCGTTATTACCAACAGACCTTCTCCGCCGCCGAACTGGCCATCGATCCCGAACCGGCTTTGATCTATTTGCGTGAGGCTTGCAGTGGGGCCAAGCGCGTGTTCCTCGACATTGATTGTGACGTGCTGGACGCCGCATTCTTTCCGGCGCAGGGGCAGCCATTGCCGTTTGGATTGGCGCCCACGCTGCTGTTGCGACTGCTTGAAGCGGTCTGGTCGGAGCGGCTCGTTGGCATGGCGATTTCGGAGTTTGAGCCGGGGCGCGATGTGAATGATCGGAGCTTGGGGACGCTGTTGTGGTTGGTGGAGTATTTGTTGTTGAGGCGTTACGAGTGACGGCAAAGCATCTTTTTGCTTGTTGTCTCTCGGTCTACAAGATCGTCGGATGTGGGTTGGGGGGAG
>DASRAT010000422.1:0-7209 GCA_035638015.1 Gemmataceae bacterium
CACAGTGCGTTGGAGTACCGGACTCCCGCGGCGTTCGCCAATATGTGGATGGCCGAACAGGTCGCGCCGGGGGAACCCCCGGCATTGATTCCTCAGGCCATACTCTCATAACACGTGGTACAGAAATTGGGGGCCACACACTTGTCGTGGAGCCGGCCGGTAGGTTCGTCGGAGTAGCAATAACCTCCAAGATAGTCGTAGGAAGTTCGAATACGCGCACCCCACTATCCGTTGACAAGAATAACCACCGGTCATCTGGGGAGATTGCCATCAGGCCAGTGTTTAGATTACTTGCGGAATTCACCCTGTCGCCAATGGACATGGTAAAGCCATTGGTTCCAGTTAGCGCATTGGCGGATTTAAGATCACCTTGAACCGCCATATAAATGTAGTCCTTAACGGGATCGAAAACTGGTGCCCCAACAAGGTCCAAGAAACTACTAACACTATTGAGCGTTTTGTCGTAGATGCGCACATGGCCGGAAGCATCCGAAGCGATCATTGTCCCATTTCGATTTACTGCTATCGGCCGTAACAGCGAGCTATTGAGGTTCATTTGCCCAAGGAATGTGTTCAATAAGCCGTCGAACGTGAAAACATTGCCTGAGTTTGTGTGTCCTGTGAATACCAGCAAGCTGCGGTCAGCACTCCGGTAAATCGAGGTTGAACTTTCAATGGAAGGCTTGTCGGCTCGCGTGGTTATGATGTCATTGCTGAGGTCAATCTGGTGCAAGGGTACTGTTGCGGAACTCGTTGCCTTGCTGGAAAAAAGGGCCAGGCCGGAGGCGCCTATGGCAATGTCGAAAGCTCCGGTCTCATTGCCCGTCAGACTGTAAGTGAGATCAGTGATATCACCATTGGCAAGATTTACCTTGTGAATTGTTCCGAACGAGGCAGCAATCTGGTCTTCCGCCACATACAGAAAATTGCCATCCGGCGTAATATCCGCCCCATTCAACGACGTGCCGACATTGAATGGTGTCATCAAAGTATGATTGACCACGTCGTAGCGTTCGACTTTGCCAGTAGACGTGGTGATGTAGAGCAGATTCCGTGTGTCATCGAAAACCAAGTCACGCCGCGTGGTGACGGGGATCAACCCGGCAGTAAGAGTTAAGCCACTAACAGTAAAGCTACTAGAGAAGGCATCCAGCGCCGTGGCGGCCGTATCGTAAACCGCACCCGCTGCCATGATAATGGTATGCTGTCCCACCGTTGGATACGGGGCCGCGTTGTAATGAAAACTTACCTGCGTCGAACTATTGATAGCAAACGAGTCAGCTGCTCGCGGTGTGCTCACATTATCCGTTACCCGAAAATCACCCGCATCCACCGTCGCCGCATCAATCGCCGCCGAAAAGTTCACCGTGTAATCCACCGGCACGGTGTTAACTACTGCATCCGCCGCCGGCGTCGTGGAAATCACCGAAAACCCGCTTGGCAGCGTCCGGTCCTCCAAAACCTCGAACCCCAGGTGAAACCACTTCCGTTTGGGCCTGACAGGGTGGGAGCGTTGCATTGTTTTGGCTTTGGCCATGCGGGATTCCAATTGCATTGCAGAAATCGGCAGGCAAAAAGGCATGCGATCCGATGCCAATTGGCTCGGCTCGCAAAACGCGGCAAGTTGGGCTGCTTTACTATTAAATGGGCTGCATATCGGTTTCGCAAGGCAAAAGTCGCGGCGGCCGGAGTAGGAAATTGGTGCTTTGTGAAGCCTTTATGAAGAGATGAAGTGAAGGTCGTTTCCGAACGACACCGCGGCTGGGCGATGCGCTCTTCAGTCGTTGAATTTGGCTGGGTGGCGTATGTTCAAGAGCGGCGCCATTCAATCTGGCGCCTTGGCTGGCACAGTTATCACCTGATCGCCCGATCGCAATACGCCGGCGCCGCGAACGATGACCAGTTCTGTCCCTTTGAGGCCAGGGCTGCGGACTTCCACGCGCAAACCGTCGTCCAGGCCCACCTGAACTTCTAGCCGCTTGACCGTGCCGCGCGGCGGATCGCCGCTGGGATCGGCGACGATGAAGATGTCCATCTTATTGCCGGTGCGGACCAGAGCGGAGGCCGGCACCGTAAAGGCGTCACGCACTGCCAGGGTCACAAACGCCGTGCCGGTCATTTGCGGTTTCAAGATGCCGAGCACTTCACCGACGGCGTTGTCGATGTGCATTTCGGCGCGCATGGTGCGTGTCACGGGATCGAGGGCGGAAGACATCTTGGTGATTTTGCCAGAGAATTTGTCGGCCGCGGAAGTGATCTTGTCGTTCAAGGCCGGCACCTTGAACTCGACTTTATTGCCCTGTTCTCCAGACTGAAAGTAAGGCACGTCGCGCTCGGGAACGTCGATGATGACGCGAACCTTGTCGGTGCGCATTAGCGTAAAGATCGGCATGCCGGCGTCCTTGATGGTGGCGCCGGAATTGACCCATAGCTTGGTAATGATGCCGTTGAACGGCGCCCTGAGATTGGCAAACTCGAGTTGCACCTCGGCCCGGCCCAGGTCGGACAACGCCACTTTATGGCGAGCTTCGGCAACATAGGTTTCGTCCACGGCCGCCTGATGGCGGTTTTGCTTGGTGACGACCTGGGCCTTGGCCGCGGTAAGGGCGGCCTGAGAAGAGTTTAGTTGGAGCTTGGCTTCGTCCACCTGTTGCTGACTGAGAGCGTCACCCTGGGCTAGCTTGGTGATGCGGGCATGCTGGGTCTTGCGGTACTCAACATCGGCGTCAAAGCGAAGCAACATCGCTTGCGCTTCCTTCACTTCCGCTTCGGCCACCTGGACGGCTTGAACGGCCAGGACAAACGCCTTTTCGCTTTGTTGGACGAGAGCTTTCTTGTTGTCGCGTTCGGCTTCCAGGTCAGGCACATGGAGCTTGAGCAGCAACTCGTTTTTGGTCACGACGCGGCCAATGTCCAGGTCGGGAGGAAGCTCCTTGATATAGCCTTTGACCATGGCGCACACATCGGCTTTTTCGAGGGCTTCGACAGTGGCAGTGTAACTGCGGACGACTTCCAGCTTGGTAGGATTGCCCAAAACGATGGTTTCCAGGCGCGGCAGACGTTCGACTTCGCCCAGCCGGGGCTTGCCCGGACTGCGTTTGCAACCAGAGGGCGCTAATGACGCAAGCGCCACCATCAACGCAACCATCGAGAAGTTCTTCATAGCAAGCTCCCGCCGAATTTCCTTGGCTTCAGAACTAAACGGCAATCTCTTGATTGGGCGCCGGTGCATGGGCCGGCTTGAGAAACACATACAGCAGCGGCACCACAAAAAGCGTCAGCAGCGTGGACCCCGCCAAACCGCCGATAACGGAACGGGCCAGCGGTAAGTTCATTTCATCGCCCGGATGCAAGTGAATCGCCATTGGCAACAGTGCAGCCACGGTGGCGATAGTCGTCATGAGGATCGGCCGCAACCGCGTTCGGCCCGCTTGCACGATGGCGTCGAAAGTGCTCAGTCCGCCCTCACGCAAGCGATTGGCGAACTCGACCAGCAGCACCGAATTGGATACGGAGATGCCGATCATCAACATGACCCCCATGAGCGATTGAATATTGAGCGATGTCCCCGTGGCCCACAGCGTGGCGGCAACGCCAATTAGACCCAGGGGAGCGGCGACGATCACGATCAAAGGATCGAGCCACGATGAAAACTGAGCCGCCATCACCAGGTAAACCAGCAAAGCGGCCATCGCCAGATTGACCCCCATGGCGCCAAAAGATTCACGCATGCTGGCCACTTCGCCGCGAACCGTGACACGGACACCCGGCGGCAATCGCAGCGGTTCGGGGTCCACACCATAATCCTTTTGCATTTCAGCTTGCGCTTCTTTTTGTCCCCTGGTCAAGCTGAAATAGTTTTGCAGTTTCTCGCGGAAACGCGGATCGTTGCCTAAATGCAGAGTGGCGGCGTTCACGCCATAGTTGTCGCGGAGATCCTCGGCCACCTCCGGTTCTTCATTATGAAAGAACGCTGTGAGTTTTTGCAAGAGCTTGCCGTCCTGACGCGGATTGCCTTTGTCGGCGGGGAACACCTTGATGGCATAATCCAGCAACGCTTCCGGCGGCAGTTTGATAATGGCATAAGTGAGCGGCAACTCCGCGACGATGCGATCGATTTCGGATGCGACCCGGCCCAGATCGTTGTCGCCCACGGAAACGAACAATTGGCTGACGCGGTCGGCCTGATGGTGATAGACTTCCACCGGCCCCTGGCTGCGCTGGATGCTGGCCACGTCGCGCAACAATGCCTGCCGCGGTGCGTTTTGGCCCTGGCCGGCGGTCACCGGCACATTCTCCAACGTTTGGATATTCTCCACCACATTTTCGGGGTATTGCACGCCAATGATGTAAGGGTTGCCCGTGCTGGGATCAATCCAGAAATTGGGAGAAAGCTGAGCGCTGGACATCAGAGCGGTGATGACGTTGCGAACCACATCGGTCTGAGTCAGTTTCAAGCGTGCGGCCGCGGTACGATCCACCTCGATGCTGAGCTGTGGCAAATCCATGGACTGCGGCAAATAGGTCTCCTTGACCTGCGGAATGCGGCCAATGCGGCGTTCAAGCGCCTTGGCGACCAACCGGCGATTGTTCATTTCACGGCCATGGATTTGCACTTCAATCGGCGCCACGGCGCCGGCATTGAGAATGCGGCGAATCATGCCGCCAGTCTCGAAAAAGAAGTCATCGCTGGGAAACCGCTCCGCGATTTTATGCCGCAGTTGATCGACGTATGCCAGTGTTGGCGTGGTACGGCCATCAAAACCGCTGCGAAGCTGCACGACAATGAACGCGGAATGCGGCCCATTGTTGGAGGTGTAAATCGCCGACCAGCGCGAAGAAATGCCGATGTTGGCCAGGGTGAGCTTCAAATCCTCCTCGGGTACCACCGAGCGAATCAGCTTTTCAATGTCCCGAATTTTGTTTTCCGTCGTTTCAACGCGCGGCCCACCCGAGGCACGCAGATGCACCGTGAACTCACTGGAATCGACCTCGGGAAACAGTTCCTGGCCAATTTGCGACGTGCACCAGACCCCGAAGCCAGTCGCCACGGCCACAATGCCGACGACTACAATGCGACGGTTAAGGCAAAAACGCAGGCAACGTTCGTAGAAACCAGTGCAAAGCTCGAAGACGCGCTGGATAGGGGCAAACCTGGCATGTTTGGTCTCCGCTCGCAACAAACGCGAACACAACAGCGGCGACACCGTTCGCGACACCAGATAGGATGCCGCCATCGCCATCGACGCACTAATCGCCAACGGCGTGAACAAGTGCTTGCCCATGCCGGACATGAAAGTCAACGGCACAAAGACAACGACGGTGGTGACGGTGGCCAGAAACACGGGCACCGCGATCTCGCGGGCGCTTTCCCTGGCTGCCTCCAACGGCGACAGGCCCAGTTTCAAGTGGCGAACCGTGTTTTCCACATCGACAATCGAGTCATCGATAATGCGGCCCAAGATCAAGGCCAGGCCGCCCAGGGTCATGATGTTGAGCGTATGCCCTGTGAAATACAAACCCGCAAATGCCGCCAGCACCGACAACGGCAAGGAAACTGCCACGATCAAGGTGCTGCGAACACTACCCAGAAATAACAGGACCACGAGGGAAGCCAGCACCGCGCCTAGTATTCCTTCAAAGCGCAGATTCGACAGGGCGTCGCGGACGTACTGAGACTGATCAAAGGCCACTTCGATTTGCACATCGTCGGGAATGGTGCCGCGCTCACGCAGTTTGGGCAGCGTTGCCTTGACGTTGTCCACGACCGTGATGGCGCTGGCGCCCGCCTGGCGCAACAGCGGCATATAGACCGCGCGTTTGCCGTCCACGTGCACCGTGTTGGTGCGCCAGCGGGCGGCGTCCACGACATTGGCGACATCGCCAAGATAGACAATCTTGCGGCCATCGTTATAGAGCGGGATCTTTTCGAAGTCCTTGGTGTTGGCCACCATGCTATTGGAGATGACGTAGTAATTCTGTTCGCCGATGCGGATTTCGCCGGTGGGTATGACCTGGCTCTGCGTGTTCACAATGCGGGCCACGTCCATCGGCGACAGCTTGAGCGCTTCCAGAGAACGTGGGTGCACATAGATCTGCACCTGCCGAAAGACGCCGCCGAAGACGGGTGCGGAAGCGAGGCCGTCGATGCCGGCCAGGGCCTCGCGCAGTTGGAAATCGGCGATGTCCAAAAGCTCGCGGTCATCGCGGCTAGTGCTGGAAATAATGAGATTGCCGACCGGAATGGCGCTAGCGTCGAATTTCAAGATGGTAGGTTGCAGCATGCCGGGCGGCATGTTTTGCATTTCGCTGTTGACCAGCGAGATAACCTGACTGGCGGCCACGTCAGGATCGACCTGCTCGCGGAAAAAGACCTTGATGATGGCGATGCCCAGCAGCGATTTAGATTCAATGTGGTCCAAATAGTCGCAGCGCGTCAACGACCGTTCCAATACGGAAGTGACGCTTTTTTCCATGTCCGGCGCCGGCATACCCCGGTAAGAGGCAAACACCACCACCACCGGCATTTTGATTTTCGGCAAAATGTCCGTGGGCGTCAGCATGTAGCTGCGCACGCCCAACACGGCCGTGAGCAGCATCGCCACGTAAATGGTATACGGATGCCTGAGGGCAAAATTGACAATCCACATGACAGCGCCTTTTCACTTGGGCGGGGGCACTGAGGCGGGGGTAGGCACGCTAATTCTATGGATGATCTCATCAGGCGGCAGGCCCATGATGATCATCAGTCGGAAGCGCGAGCGATCGTAATCGGTGATGTCCTGACCATAAGATTCCAGCATATCGGACAAACTGCGAATTGCATCCAGCACTTCCAACGGCCGGGTTTTCTCCACTTCACGCACGCGCTGGAAATTGAGGCGAATCGCGTCGAACACCGGGCCATTGGGCTTGCCGTCGCGGTCGAACAGGGCTGACTGCGTGATGGCCACCCTGCCCTTCCAGCCTTTGATCAGCTCATCGACTTGCACGATTTGCGTGATGATTTGCTCTTGAATCTGGATTTGGCGAATATTGGCCTGCCGGGCCAGCGTTTGTTGCTCACGCAGCTCGACCAGGTTGCCAAAACCGAGGCTTTGAAAGCGCCACAGTAAGCCAGCGTCGAAATCGCTGCGCGTGCCCATATGGTGAATTTCGCCGGACGGGCCAAAACCAGGCTGGGCCACCGATTTGCCGGCGACAACTTTG
>DASRAT010000423.1:0-2215 GCA_035638015.1 Gemmataceae bacterium
CATTGGCGTCGAGCAGGATGCCATCTCCGGCCGCATCGCCCGCGTTTTGCATGCCGAGCAAGACATCCGCATCGAGAATTTCAAAGACAGCCGCTTGCCGCAACTGGATGCGGTGATCGGCAATGTGCCCTTCGCCGACCTCAAGCTGGACTATCACGGGCAGCGGCTGTCCCTGCATGATTTCTTCTTTGCAAAATCCATCGACGCCATAAAACCCGGTGGCGTTTTGGCGCTAGTCACGTCGCATTTTACGCTGGACAAATTGAATGGCGCCATCCGCGAATGTCTGGCGGCGAAAGCCGACTTCGTGGGCGCCATCCGCCTGCCGTCCGACGCCTTCAAACGCGAAGGCACGGCGGTCGTTGCCGACATCGTGTTTCTGCGCAAACGCGCTCCCGGCGAGCCGGCACACCATGTTGACCCGGACTGGCTCGGCGTTGCCCCGCTCTCCATCAACGGCATCAACGTCCAGGTCAACCGCTACTTCCTGAATCACCCGGAAATGGTCCTGGGCATGTGGTCGGGCAAGGACACACTGTATGGCGGCGAAGGCTACAGTGTCGTCGGCACCGGCGACCTGGCGAAGGGGCTAAAAGCCGCCATCCAGTGCCTGCCGACGTTCGCGCCGATGCAGGCAACTCCAGAACCAAGGCACCTGTCACGCCAACCCGCTGCGCCGGAGTGCCAGCCAGGCGAGAGCGTTAGAGACGGCCGCTTCATGCCCCCTCCGCTGCTCAAACTCAGCGAGGGGAGTTTCTTCGTCAACGACCGCCGGACCATTTGCCAAATCATCGACGGCCAGGGCATGCCGGTCGTCTACCAGGGCGCTGCCTTAAGCGCCGGCGGCACGCTGACCGGCAAACGCTTGGCCGCGCTCATCCGCCTGCGCGACCTGGCACGAAGGGTGCTACAATCCCAGAACGAAGGCTGGCCGGAAGCCAACCGCCAGGACGCCCGCCGCGAACTCACTTGGGCCTACGACCGTTTCGACAGCGTTTACGGCCCGATCAACAAGACCAGCTTCGGCGAGACCAAAGACGGCAGCGTCATCCGCCGCATGCCCAACCTAGTCAAGTTCCGCGAAGACCCCGACGCCATGCTGGTCATGTCGCTGGAGGATTACGACGAGACGACCGGCCAGGCGACCAAAGCCGCTATCATGCGGCGGGATGTGGTGGGAAAGAAACCGCCCGTCACGCATGTCCAGAGTGCTGAGGAAGGGTTGCTGGTCAGCCTGAATGAGCGCGGCATGGTGGACTTGCCTTTCATCGCCAATCTGTATGGCAAAACCGAGAGCGACATTGTCGCCGAACTGGGCGATTTGGTTTACCACGACCCTGGCAGCAATTCCTGGCAGACCGCCGACGCCTATCTGTCCGGCAACGTTCGCACGAAACTCGCCATGGCCGATAAGGCAGGCCCTGATTATACCCGCAACGCCGAGGCACTCAGGGAAGTGCAGCCCGAGGACGTGCTGCCCGGCGACATCGACGCCAATTTGGGCGCGCCGTGGATACCCGAGGCAGACATCCAGGCTTTCGCCGCCGAGCTGTTCAAGGTTGAGCCCGAAGCCGTCAAAATCTCCCACCTCAAAAAAGACGCGGTGTGGAGCCTCGACGCCGGCTACTCCGCCCAGCAGTCGGTGGCCGCCACGTCGGAATTGGGCACGCCCAGGGCCAACGGCACCTGGCTGTTCGAGCTGGCGCTCAACATGAAGATGCCGGTGATCTACGACACCCTCCAGGACGGCGACCGGGAGCAGAAAGTGGTCAACCCGGAAGCGACCCTGGCGGCCAAGGACAAGCAAAAGCAGATCAAGGAACGGTTCAGGGCGTGGATTTTCTCCGACCCCGAACGCACCGAGCGTTTAGTGCGGCTTTACAACGACACCTACAACAATCTGCGGCCGCGCCTGTTCGACGGCTCGCATCTCGATTTCCCCGGCATGAACCAGGCGATCACGCTACGCCCGCACCAGAAGGACGCCATCTGGCGCGGCATGTCCGCCGGCAACACCTTGCTGGCACATGTCGTGGGCGCCGGCAAGACCTACACCATGGCCGCGACCGGCATGAAGATGAAGCAGGCTGGGCTTGCCACCAAACCCATGTACGTCGTGCCCAACCACTTGCTGGAGCAATTTGCCCGCGAGTTTATGCAGCTTTATCCCAATGCCAAGCTGCTCGTAGCCAGCAAGGAGGATTTCACGCGCGAG
>DASRAT010000424.1:0-10259 GCA_035638015.1 Gemmataceae bacterium
AGGCCCTGGATGATCTGGAACAGGGCAATGCCTTCCGGCCGCTGATTCGTTTTGATCGCGCTTGATCGTAGTGACCAACAATACGCCCGTAGCCAGCCGCGGAAGGAAAATGCGTTGAGCAACAACCAGGGTTCGCGGTTCTTGGACTTTCCTGGCGGACTGTCGCCGCTGGGGGGGTGATGTGGAGCAATCGGGAGGCAACATGATTCATCATCGATGCCCAGGATGCGGAGCAGAGCTTGAAACTCCCGAGCATCTTGCCGGCAGTCGTTGCTCTTGTCCAATTTGCAGGGAAATATTGGAGGCGCCCCAGCTGGACGGCACAACGAAACAACCGGCGGACTTGGAAGCGGCAGCGGTTGCTCCTGTGGTCCAATCCTTGCCGGCGGAGTTTGGCATTCGTGAGAAATTCACGGTGGGGTGCTTGGGCCTATTTTGCCTGGTGCTTGCCGTGGTTTTATGGGTTTTAGTCTTTTCCAATTCAGCGCCTCCCAGTGACAACTCCCGCAGGTTGACCGTTCGGCAGAAATTTCTAAACGATTTGTTGGGGACAGATGGCTGGGACCTCGCTGGCGCTGTGATGTTTAGCGCCCTGGCCATCCTCTGCTTTGTCGGGTTGTACTTCGGCAGCAGGCGCCGGCGCGCACCAATAAATAAGTAGTGCGTGCGGCCAAGCAACGCGGCGCCAAGGCGCAAGCGGCCTATTGAGCTTGCCGCGCCTGTTTCTTCCGATCATTCTCCTTCAAGAACATCTTCCGCAGCCGAATCGCGGAGGGAGTGATCTCCACCAATTCATCGTCCTCGATGTACTCCAGCGCCTGCTCCAGCGTCATCTGGCGTGGCGGCTTCAAAATAACGCTCTTGTCGGAGCCGGCCGCACGCATATTGGTGAGCTTTTTTTCCCGGCAAACATTCACGCCCAGATCGTTGTCGCGGCAATGCTCGCCCACGATCTGGCCTTCATAGACCTGCTGGCCCGCGTCGATGAAGAGCACGCCCCGATCTTGCAGGCCGTCCAGGGCGTAGGCCGTGGTTCGGCCCGTTTCCGTGGAGATCAAGACGCCGTTGAGCCGGGCGGGGATGACGCCGCGGCTTGGTTGATAATCGAAAAACGTGTGATGCATGATGGCTTCGCCGCTGGTGGCGTTAAGCAGCCGCGTGCGCAGTCCGATCAGGCCACGCGCCGGGATCGTGAACTCCAGGTGCGATTGATCGGCCCGCGAGTCCATTTTGAGACATTCGGCCCGCCGATTGCCGACCAGTTCCATGACCGCCCCGACCGATTTCGAGGGTACGTCAACTACCAGGTACTCGATTGGCTCGCAGGTCTTGCCTTCCACTTCGCGGTGGATGACGCGCGGCTTGCCGACCGAAATCTCGAAGCCCTCACGGCGCATGTTTTCCAGCAGGATGCCGAGGTGCAAAAGACCGCGGCCGGAGACGTGGAACTCTTCTTTGCGCTGTTCATGCGGTCTGACACGCAAGGCAACGTTGGATTCCAGTTCCTTGAACAAGCGATCCCGCAGCTGCCGGCTGGTGACGTAAGTCCCTTCCTGGCCGCAAAACGGCGAGTCGTTGATGCGGAACAGCATGTCCAGCGTCGGCTCATCGACGTTGATCTGCGGCAAGGCGACGGCGTTGTCAAAGTCCGCCACGGTGTCGCCAATGTCTACGGTTTCCAGGCCCACCACGGCGCAAATATCGCCTGCGGCCACCTCGTCGATTTCCTTGCGGCCAAGACGATCGAAGACATGCAGTTGCGTAACCTGGTCGTCTACGCGCGAGCCATCACGTTTGAGCAGTGCTATGCGTTGGCCTTTCTTGATCTTGCCAGCCATGACGCGGCCAATGCCAATGCGGCCGACGTAATCGCTATGGTCGAGCGTCACCACCAGCATTTGCAGCGGGGCGTCGGCATCCACGTCCGGCGGCGGCACGTTGTTAAGAATCACATCGAACAGCGGCCGGATGTCCACCGGTTTGACCGCCAGATCGGTCGTCGCGATCCCTTCACGCCCCGAGGCGTATATCGTCGGAAAGTCGAGCGTCGCGTCGTCGGCATCCAGTTCCACAAAGAGGTCGAAGACCTCATTGAGAACCGCAGTGGGCCGGGCATCCGGGCGGTCGATCTTGTTGATGACCACAATTGGCCGCAAACCGCACTCGAAAGCCTTGCGCAGCACGAACCGCGTCTGTGGCAACGGTCCCTCCGCGGCATCGACGAGCACCAAAGCGCCGTCGGCCATTTTCAGCACCCGTTCGACCTCGCCGCCAAAGTCGGCGTGGCCCGGGGTGTCGATGATGTTGATCTTGGTGCCGCCCACCTGAAGGGCGATGTTCTTGGCCAAGATGGTGATGCCACGCTCACGCTCCAGCGGATTGGAGTCGAGGATGCAGGTCTCCCGCAGCTCGCTTTCGCGGAACTGGCCGGATTGCTTGAGCATCTGATCAACCAGCGTGGTTTTGCCGTGGTCGACGTGTGCGATGATGGCCACATTGCGTAAATCGTTTCGCTTCATGCCTTCTCTTCTTGAAATCTTCACAATCGAACAGAGGCTGCCAGCTGGCACTCGCCCCGGGGAAGCCATATTATAGTGTGGCTTCGCCGAGTCCGCATAGGGCAGAGCGCGTGAGGATGCCGTGAATTTCGCCGACTCGCGAAGCGCATGCGGAAGGGAACGTTCATGGAACTCTACGTAATTCGGCACGCCGACGCGGCACCGCTGGGAGAAAACAACATTGATGTGGACGAGGATCGGCCGCTCACGCCCAAGGGAATGGAGCAAACAAAATTGGTGGCAGCCGGCCTGCAAAGCAAGGGTGTGGCCCTGCAATTGATTCTGACCAGCCCGCTTTTGCGCGCCCGCCAGACCGCGGAAGGCATTGCCAAGGCGTGGACAGGCAGCCCGCCGGAGATTCAGGTGTGCGACCAGCTGATCCCGGGCAAGCGGCCGCGGAAACTGGCGCGAGTGCTGAAACAGCTAGAAAAGGGTTTGGTCGCCATCATTGGCCACGAGCCTGACTTGAGCTCCTGGACGGCCTGGATGATTGGCAGCAAGAAGGCTCACCTGTCATTGGCCAAAGCCGGGGTGGCCCATGTGAGCTGTGAAAACGGCATGGCCAAGGGCGGCGGGACGCTCGTGCAACTGCTTACGCCCGATTGGTTGGGCTGATCCCAATTGGCATGGAGCAAACCTGCGGCTTGACGTAACATAGGCGACGATTTGACGAGCCGCCTGGCTTGTCCCGGCGGGGGCAAGCCCCGCCGCTCGTTTGCTTGTCGCCTTCACGGATGAGGTTCGTCATGAAGCATTGGATGCTGCCGTTAGCGTGTGCCTGGCCAATTTTGGCGGCCCATGGATGTGGTGAAGCGCACACCAGCCAAGTAGCCGACCCGCGACCCTCTGCAACGCCGCCATCACTTTTCAACTCAGCAACTGCCGGCGTCATTCGTGGCAACGTGGCATGGAGCGGTGAATTGCCCCTTGTGCCTCCGTTTGAAATCCGCTCCTTGGTCACACCACCCAATCCGCCAAAGGCGCGAGTTCACTATCACAACCCAAACGCTCCCGTCATCGACGTGGAATCCAGGGGTGTTGCCGGCGCTGTGATATTCTTGCGCAAAGTCGATCCCAGCCGCGCTCGTCCCTGGGACCATCCGCCCGTTTCCGTCGAACATGCCGATCGCCGCCTTTACGTTGTGCAAGGGGATAACAAAACCAATGTGGGCATCGTTCACCAGGGCGACAAAATCAGCATGGTTTCGCGGGAAAAGATCTACAATTCCTTGCATGCCGACGGCGCTGCGTTTTTCACGTTCCCCTTTCCCGATGCCGACAAACCGCTGACACGGGCCCTGACAAACCCGGGTTTCGTCGAACTGAGCAGCGCAGCGGGGTTTTACTGGATGCGGGCTTACCTGTTTGTGAGCGAGCATCCGTATGTCACTCGCACGGATGCCAAAGGGAACTTTGAGTTGGCGCAAGTGCCGCCGGGCAAATATCAGATCGTTTGCTGGTTGCCGAACTGGAACAAAAAGAGCCAGGACCGCGATCCGGAAAGCAGCCTGGTGACGCGGATGTTCTTTCAATCGCCGTTGGAAGTGGAGCGCGACGTGGTTGTCGATGCGAATGGCGAAGTGCGGATGGATTTCGTGGTCAGCTCCGAGCTTGCCGCCAAGCGCTAAGCCGCAAGCGGCTCACCTGTCAGTCTGCGAAAAGCATCCAGGTATTTCTCCCGTGTTTTCATCACCACATCGGCCGGCAACTGGGGCGGCGGCGAGTTCTTGTCCCAACCCGTCGTTTCCAGCCAATCACGCACAAATTGCTTGTCGAACGACGGCGGGGTTTGGCCCACCTGGTAGCCGTCCTGCGGCCAAAACCGTGAGCTGTCGGGCGTTAGCGCCTCGTCGATCAAAATCAATTCGCCCGAAGGCAGCTTGCCCCACTCGAATTTGGTGTCGGCAATCATAATGCCGCGCGCCGCGGCGTATGCGCGCGCGCGCCGATAAACGTCGATGCTGCGCTGCTTTAATTCTTCCGCCACAGCTGGTCCCGTGATCTGGGCCATGCGTTCCAGCGATATGTTAATGTCGTGCCCCGATTCCTCCTTGGTCGCCGGCGTGAAGATCGGTTCGGGCAGCTGTTCGCTTTCCCGCAAACCGCCCGGCAGCTGAATGCCGCAGACCTTGCTACTGGCCCGATATTCCTTCCAGCCTGATCCCGCCAGGTAACCGCGGACGACACACTCGACCGGGACCACCTCGGTCTTGCGCACCAACATGGTCCGGCCGCGCAATTGATCGGCGAATGGCGCAAATGCAGCGCCAAGTGCTGCCACATCATCGCTCACCAGGTGATTGGGCACGCCGATAAAACCAAGCCAAAACTTGGTCATGCCCGTCAGGATGCGGCCCTTGTCGGGGATCGGCGTCGGCAGAATCCAGTCGAAAGCGCTGATGCGATCGGTGGCGATGATGACCAGCTTGTCGCCCAGGTCATAGACATCGCGGACTTTGCCGCGGCGGCAGGGGATTCCTGGAATGTCGCTGCGGAGCATGGGGCCAGGCATGGAAAGCACCTTGGGTGATCGGTGGTTTTCTTCAATTGTATGACCACGGAAAACCGATGGATGCAGCTGGCTGTCGAGTGAATAATTGGTGATGTTTGAGTGAATGTTGTGAACCGTGCTTGACCTGGAACGCCTAATATCGGATGTTAAGGAGTGGAGGTTGAGGCGCCTTCACGGACTGAGGGATTTCTATATGGCCACTGATTCCGGCTATCTCAAGCAAGCCGCTGCCATTCCCGTCAAGAACAACAAAATCTGTCTGGTTACCACCAGCAACGGAAAACGCTGGATTGTCCCCAAGGGGCTGATCGATCCGGGCCACACTGCGTCCGAGGCCGCGCTCAACGAGGCCTGGGAAGAGGCCGGCCTTGTCGGCGTGCTCCAGCCGGAGCCAGTCGGCACTTATCTTTACAGCAAGATGGGCAGCACCTACCACGTCGTCGTCTTCTTGATGCAAGTGACCGAAGCCGCCGAGGATTGGCCTGAACGCACTCTGCGCCAGCGCGCCTGGGTCAGCGTGGATGAGGCCCTGGAGGAGATCTGCGACGCCGGCCTGCGTGAGTTGATCGAGGCGGCCACGGCCGTGGCGTAAGGATTTGTGTAGGTCGGCCTGGGCAGGCCGACCTGTGACAAGAGACGGCCTGGGAAGGCCGTCCCACCAAACGACTTCATTTTGGAATCAAGCCGCCACTTCCGCCGCTTTCGCTGCGTCCTTGGGCAGTTCTTTGCTTCCCACCACGGTCATGTTCATGCCGATTTGCACGGCCACAGGGACGCCGTTGATTTCAATCGTCGTTTTGCCGTTCAGATACCAGCCGAGCGAGCCCGTGGAAAACTCCTTGACCACGGCCGACAGCGGCACTTCGCCGATCTTGACGGCAATGGGCTTGGCGTGGGTCAGGAAATCTTGCCGACTAACGGGACAAGTGGTTTTCTTGGCCATGATAGCTCTCCTTGGCAAAGAGGGGGAACAGCGAATCCTACGTAAAGCATAGTCCTATCAATTTTGGTCGCTTGGCGTCAACCTCAAACCCGCCGCGGGGCGAACGATCGGTTGTGCAGGACATAAAAAAACCACGGATAGCACGGATGACACGGATAAAAATGGCAAAGCCCTGGTGGGACGGCCTTCCCAGGCCGTCGTAGCGACTTGGACGGCCTGGGAAGGCCGTCCCACGGATCTTGTGCTATTCGTGGTCGTTTTTTTCAAGCCAGGATTTTGGCCGCACCTCAATCCCGATTAGCTTCCAGATAGCCCCTCAAATAGCGTGACCCCTGCGGTGGCACGCGGTCAGCCGGTGCATCACCTTGCGCCAGCGCGAAGGCGATGCCCAGTGCCGTTCGTCCTGGTCTTGCTCCTCCGGTGTAAGGGCCGACGCCCCAGTGCAGTCCCAGCGCCACGCCGTCAAACGCGGTGATGGTCTTCTTGTCCACGTCGTAGCGAATGGTCGCCAGGATACTGACATCGTAACCGCGCTTGGCTTTGGCGGGGTCGGCGTCAGTTGTCAGCAGAGCGGCACCGTCCAGCTTTAGTACGATTTCCTTGGCCGTCACGGTGGTGACGGTCAGCTTCAAGGAGTGAGATCGAACTTCTTTGATTCCCCAGGATGGCGGTTCGCCGCGGGTGTTGTCGAGCATGTGGAAGCGTAATAACCGCATGGCCAGCTTGGGCGGCATCGATGAGGTCTCGCCTTTCTTGGGATTGAGCGGCACCAGGGCTTTCCAGTCTTCCTCGGTGAGCCACAGATGATCGTGGGCCGCGCGGTCGCCGCCGGTCATGTCGCAGGTGCCCTGGCAATAGTCGCCCTTGGACGCGGGGTCGGGATCGAGAATGCGTGTGTAGACGTTGACGATCAGGCCGCCCTTGGGTGGCTTGCGGTCGTAATTCTTATCGACCTTGGCCTGATCCTCGACCTTGATCGCCCCAGGCGCCCGCTGGGCCTCGGGCAGTTTTTTGAAATCGGCGAGCGCTTGTTTGAGGACGCCGCGCATCACGTCGGCGTCGTGGTGATTGCGGTAGCCGAGCAGCTTGCCGTCGGCGGTGAAGACATAGACGCCTTGCCGCGTCGAGCCGCCTTCGCCTTTGCGGGGGCCCTGATCAGCGACCTTGCGGAAGAACTCGCCCTCGGTGTCCTCCTTGCGGCGTTGATACCAGTCGTCGCCGGCCACGGGGATGAACTCCTCCTTGGCCATGCGGATCACTTCGGCGTCGGCGAATGTGGACACACGGCCCACGATGCCGTTGTTTCAGGTACAGCCGAGCGGATGGCCGTCCATCTCCCAAAGGAGAATCGGCTTGCCCTCCGCGGCCGCTTTCTTGCGGGCTTCCCAGAGGTCGATTTGCCACGGAATCTCGTAGTATTTCTCCTCCCCGGCTTGCGGCTTGATGAGCTTGTGGAGCTGGGCGAACTTCTCCGGCGCGATGGGATCGGCGGCGCGAGCGGCCGGGAAGGCGAGGCTCAAGGCGAGAAGAGCGAGCGTCAGGGTGCGTTTCATGGCAACCTCCGTGCGGGGAAATCAAGGATTAGCTGCTGGTTTGTTCCATCGTAGCGGCATGTGTGAGCGCGAGGCAAGCGCAAAAGCCGTCAGTCGGGCTTCAAAACATCCATGTGGCATGATGTCTCTCGGCAAAATGCTCTTATGCATCGGGCAGGAAGAGCCTGCGTCCGTATGGTAATTCTCTGACTACCCGAAAAATGCTCACAACATCCGCCGCGCGTGGTGAACTTGCGCGAGCAGGACGCAAGAAGTGCGGGACGTCCAATTGCCAACTTTTTTCGAGGAGGCAGTAACCTTGGCCAGGCATCCGTTCAACTTGCCACGCAAAAAGCGCACTCGTGGACACGTTTTGGCCGATCTCGGCGCTAATCATGTGGAGAAAGTGGCCTTGGGGTGCGGGTATGCCGTGGATCGCGTTTGGCATGACTATGGCCTCGATCTGGCCCTTTATACCTTTGACCGGCGGGGTTACCTCGAAAGCGGTGTGGTGTGGATTCAGGTGAAGTCCAGCGATAGTCCGAGGATGAGACAGGGTGGCAGCGCTGTTCTCGTCCGTCTTCAGAAAAGGCATATCTTGGCTTGGATAGCCGATGCGTATCCGGTAATCTTGGTGCTGTATGATGCGCAGAGCGATTGTGCCTACTGGCTTGCAATCCACGATTACTTCTCTGGACCGGAATCATTTGCCAAGCTGAAGGGGAACACAATTACGGTTCCAATACCAACCGCCAACCTTTTGAGCGAGCGAGCCATGTGGGATTTCGGCCGCCGGAAAGCGGTCGTCCTTGCCAGAGGGAGAGAACCATGAAGAAAAAAAATGGCATTACGTTTGGAGAACTGCGGGACCTTCTGCTCGATGTGGGCTTTTCGGAGTTGCCGCAAGAACAAGACCGCCTGCGGTTCGAGCATCCCGTAAGCGGAACCATTCTTCTTTTCCGCCCCCATGACCCTCATGAAGCCGTGAGCCATCGCGATATGGTGGTGGTTCGGCGACAGCTCGTTGATAACGGCCTGATGGAGGGAGCTGGGTTTGATCGTTTTCTCGAGAAGGCATCGGCGTGAACCGGCGTTCCGCCTGCTGGGAGTACAGCCCAACGGCGGCCTACTATCTGGACCGCCTATCTGGACCGCCGTTGGTCGCCTTACGAGCTCGATTTCAATCTGGAGCACCATCATAATAAGGATTATCGCCGGCGGCATAGGTGTGCAAACTTATCCAAATAGCCGGACTGACGCCCGCCTTGACAACATTCACACTTGCATCACAAAACACGACGATGAGCTCGTCACGATTAAAGCTGACAGCCGTTCCCGCGGTGGGATGACAGGCAGCTTGCGTTGGCGCTTTTTGAAAGTGGTCCATGCTGGCGCCAAATGTGGCCGCCAGCGGTGATTGCAAGGCATTATTGCCGGGGTCCAACCACATCGAGCCGCCGTTGGCGCCGCAAACTTGGTACTTGGTTGCAAAGAGCAACGTGTTTGATGTGCCGTCCTGGACTTGGCCCCATTTTAACTTGATCGGGTTTTCAGGACTGCTCAACACGCCGGTGCCTCCCTTGTCGAATGACAACCGCAAGTTAACAGCATAGTTCGCTGCTCCGGCGCCGTCATTGGTGCGGGTGGGATCCAACCCTGACAAATACAACGGCACGACCGCATTGCCGGTGATTGGGTTTTCGTCGTAGATACCGCCCATCTCGCGCAAGAATGGCCAGAGGTGGGCGTGAAACGTCAGTGGCTCCTTCCAGCCGCCATAGATGCCAAAGTAAGGCGGGATGGTTTTGTTTTGATCGTGCGCTCGGTTCACGGCCGTTGCGCATTCGCGCATGTACTCTTTTGTCGTCATCAACGCGTCGGCTTTGCGAGCCTTAACGAACAGCGGTAAAGCCAGGCCGAGGATGACGACAACAATGAAAACCACAGCCAGGAAATCGATGGCGGTAAAGCCCGCACGCTCGCGCATTCGCATCTTCAACATGAGATGCTCCTTTCGGAAAAACGACAACAAACGTAATGAAAAGGATCACGCGCCAATCTCGGCGCCGGCCCGCGATCGGACCGGTCGACCTTTTCCGCCGTCGGATAAGGAAAAACGAATTGCGGAAATGGCCGCCATGCCGCGTTGTTGCTACGTCGTGAGCGGCGGGCTTGTTTGGAGATTGGTGCTGTGCCGGCTGTCAGCGTAGCGGGTGGCTGATGGGGAAGTCAAGCGGAATGGGGGTGGGCGAGATTTGTGGGGCTCAAGCGTCGGCTACAAGACGCGGGGGGGTGAGGCTTGTTTCGACACCGGGCGTTGAAACGCCCGGCTACCGTCAGGCGACCGCTACGCGGTCGATTTGTAGATGCAGCTTCGCCGGCCCCGGCCACCCGTCACCAAGAGTGGCACTGCTTGACGGACGCCGTCGGAGTCTGCCCGAAACGTCAAGGCGAGCCTGGCGTCCGTCAAGCAGTGGCACGCCGCCAACCGTCCAACTTTTTTTGTTTTCCTCTTGCATTGTGAACACATGTTCAGTTATGATGAAGGTAGCAAGAGGCCAGGAGAGTTAGGTCTCCTTTTGCAGTGGTATCCCGTAATGCTACCGTCGGCTAACACGGGACCAAAAACAACGACGCGCAACAAAGCTCAAAAGGCGTGGAGGCTGGCTGACCGTATGCAGACTGGCACATTGGTTTGCATGACCGGGGTCATT
>DASRAT010000425.1:0-4379 GCA_035638015.1 Gemmataceae bacterium
GGACGGCCTGGGAAGGCCGTCCTACGCAGAGGCGACGCAAGTGCCGATTTTCATCACCATGGTGCTGCTGGTGCTCGCCTTTTACGGTAGCGCGTTTGGCATTACGCGCTTGCTGCTTCGCAACACGGCGTGGGAGGGTTACGGGCTCGAAGCGCCGTGGCTCACCGGGCCGGCGTTGGTCGTCCTCGCTTTCTCCTGCGGCGGTTATCTCATTCCTTCCGAAATCTTGGTTTGGCACGCCTGGGCTTTTTTTGGACTAAGCTGGCTTTTGACCCTGATCGTCGTTGTGTGGGACCGCCACGCCCTGGTAGATCTATTTCGCCAACATTGGTCACGTTGTCTTGCGGTGTCCGTGCCGGCCTGGACGGCGGTGGCCATCACATTGTCGTTTCTACCCAATAACCCGTGGGATCAGGTGGCAATTCCCGGAGCCGGCGAATATCTGCTTTACGCCACGCTGGCCACGCCGCTGACGGGGCATCATCAAGGCGTCAGCGGTACAGAGGTTTTCCCCTTCTGCGGCGTGCATCGTTCCATCCGTTTCGGGCAAGATTTGATTGTCGCAGTCACGGCTCAGGTGACGGGTCGGCATCCGATGCAGGTTGTCATGCCGTTGGCAGTGCTATTCCGTTTTCAGCAAACCGTGATGATCGGGTTGGTGTTGTGTGCGATGGCGAAGTCGCGTTTCAGCTATGGCTGGGTGGGGTTGGTGCTGATGCTGGACGCGGTCCTGCGCGTGGAAACGGTGCTTTGGACCACCTCGTTTTTCTCCTCGAATTGCACGACACCGCTGTATGCGATTTATCTGGTTTGGTTAGCGTGCCAGCCGCGCTTCGGCTGGCGCGAGTGCGCCATGTGTGTCTTGATGAATCTGTTTTTCCTGGTGACGTACCCAGAGTTTTTGCCGGTCCTGAAAACCTTTGAGGTGCTGGCGATTGTACTCGCGCTGTGGCGGCGGCAACCCAGTGTATGTGCGGGGTTGGTCGTCGCCAATATCGTCGTGTTGGCCATGCATCCGGTGATGGTGGTGGACAAAGCCACGCTGCTGGCCACGCATTTGAGCCGCAATGTGGGCTGGAACCTGCTGGGCAATCCAGTCGACGCTCCGGGGCAATATCTGGCGAATGTTCTTGGCCTCGATTATGCACCGCTGAGTGCGGACTTTCTGGAACGCGAGCCGTGGCTTAACGGAGCGCTTTTGGCAGCGGTGCTTTTACAACTTGCTCTTGGTTTGTGGCTCCTGGCCAGGCGTTATCGCGTTGGCGTGGTGGTGTTGGCCTGGATGGGTTTGTTCCTGGCTATCCACGGCCGTTCGATGATGGAGGGCTTGAATTACTATCCCGCGCTGAAATTCATTTCGCACACGTATTTCGTTGTCATCTTGGCGGCAGGGGCGCTGGTAGTTCCCTCACCCTGCCCTCTCCCAGTGCTAGGGAGAGGGTACTTGCGATACTGGCAGCGCATGGTCGGCGTGAGCTTGTTCACAATTTGGTTGAGCGCCGCGGCGTGGACCACTTGGGCCGCCGCCCCGCAACCACGCAAGAGCGAAGAAGACCTAAGTTTTTGTCGGCTGAAGGATGTCGTGGCCGCCTGCGCCGACGGTGGGCCGGTGGTCGTTTTGACGACACGTTTGGAACCATTTTTGTTGATGAACATGGTGTCGGGCGCTACCGGCGTGCCACTGGTGGCGTTGACGACGGATCAGGAGTTGTCAATTCCGCTGTGGGGTTTGTGCTGGCGGTCCGGTCTGGGGGATGCCAATTCGCCGAGCAATTGCCGGCGTGGATTAGCGCTGGTGGACCCCGAGGTATTGGACAACGACGGCTACCAACTTGGGCACAAAACTGGATCGCGGGTGGAGTGTCAACGCGTCCTGGGTCATGTGGGTCGGATGCTTTTGTGCGAGGCCATTGTGCACACGCCGGCGGGCCTCACATTTCACGGCGGTTATTGGATTGGGCCTCAGTCCAAAAAGCTGGAGCCGTTTGTGGCAACTGGCCCGCGGCTGACTTTCACGGGCACAGTGGTGGAGTTCCTGCCATTTCCCTACCGCTGCAAATGCCGCGTGGTTGGCACCGATTGGCAGCAGGAAATTGTTGTGGAGCGCACGGGGTTTTTCGAGACGACGTTGGAATTGCCGCCGGAATTGGTGAATACCCCCGTGGCCCTGGAGTTTGTGGACATACCGACGTTTCGCCCTTGCGATGTGCCGGGTGGATCAAGCGACACCAATGAATATGGGTTTACGCTGTTGTCGGTGAAGGTGCAAACGCCGTAGGGTGGGTGAAGTCTTCGGAACCCACCAACTCGCTTGGTGGGTTCCGAAGACTCCACCCACCCTACGGTATGGGCGTCTAAAGGAGTGATTGCATGCGCGTCACTGTGTTGGGTTTGTGGCACCTGGGTTGCGTCACGGCAAGCTGCCTCGCGGAAGCGGGCCATAGCGTGGTGGGTCTGGATTTGGATGCCAAGGTTGTCGGCGACTTGCAGCAGGGTAAACCACCGCTTCACGAACCGGGGCTGGCTGAACTCATTGGTGAACAAAGCAAACGTGGCACGCTGTCGTTCATAACCGATGCCTCTACAGCGTTAAGTGACGCCGAAGTGTTATGGGTCGCTTTCGACACACCGGTCAACGACAACGATGAAGCCGACGTGGCCTGGGTGCGGGGGCAGCTCGATACCGTGGCGGATTACATTCGGCCTGGTACATTGGTGCTTGTATCGTCGCAGGTGCCGGTTGGTTTCACGGCAAGTCTGGAGCGAGCCTGGGCCGGGCGCGGCTTGCGGTTCGCCGTGTCGCCGGAAAATCTACGCCTTGGCAAAGCGCTCGATTGCTTTCGCAAACCTGAGCGAGTGGTCGTTGGTTGCCGAGCTGAAGCAAGCAAAGCCCTTTTGCAGGAACTGTTCAAACCGTTCTGTGAAAACCTGGTCTGGATGTCAATCGAATCGGCGGAGATGACCAAGCATGCCTTGAACGCATTTCTCGCGACGTCGGTGACGTTTATCAATGAATTATCACGAATTTGCGAGGCAGTCGGCGCCGATGCCAAGGAGGTTGAGCGCGGTTTGAAAAGTGAATCGCGTATCGGGCCGAAAGCGTATCTGTCGCCCGGCGCGGCCTTCGCGGGAGGCACGTTAGCGCGCGACATTCGCTTTCTCATCGACCTTGCGCAAAAAGGCAAAACGGGTGCACCGTTGTTCCAAGGCGTTTGGGACAGCAACAACATTCATAAGGAATGGGTGCAGAGCAGTGTGAAAAAATTACTGAATGGTTGCCAGCAGCCAGTCGTAGCTGTTTTGGGGCTGACCTACAAGCCGGGAACCAGCACGCTGCGGCGGTCCTCGGCGGTCGAATTGTGCCGTTGGTTGCACAAGCAGGACGTTTGCGTAAAGGGGCTAGACCCGGCAATTTCGGCACTTCCAGCCGATCTCGACACGGCTTTGCAATTATGCGAAACTCCCGCGTCGGCACTTGCCGGGGCCGATGTGGCGGTGATTGCCACGGAATGGCCGGAGTTTAGGGCATTGCCGGCCGACTTGTTTGTGCGCCAGATGCGCAGTCCGTGCGTCATCGATCAGAATCACTTTTTGGCACAGACGCTGGGAAGTGACCGGCGCATTCGGTATCAAGCCACGGGCGTCAAGCCGTTGGCGGCTTAGCAAAGGGATTTGCTACACATGGATCTCACGGGACGTTCCGCCATCATTACCGGCGCCAGCCAGGGACTCGGGCGCGCTATTGCCATCGAATACGTCAAGGCCGGCGCCAATGTGCTATTGATCGCGCGCGACGAAAAGAAACTAGCCAAAGTTGCCGACGAATTGAAAGCGCTCGCGCTTCAGGGCAAAGGCGGCATCGGCATCGCCGCGGGAGGCGACGTGTCAAAGCCCGAAGTGTGCAAGGCCGCCGTCGAACTCGCCGTCAAAGCTCTGCCCAATCTCAGCATTCTCGTTAACAACGCCGGCATCTATGGTCCGATGGGCCGCCTCGAGGATGTCGATTGGGATGATTGGGTCCAAGCCATTGAAGTCAATCTGTATGGTCCGGCGTTGATGTGCAAGTCGATCATTCCGCATTTCCGCAAGCAAAAATACGGCAAAATCATCAATCTCTCGGGAGGCGGTGCGACGGCGCCGTTGCCGGGAATCAGTGCGTACGCCGCGTCGAAGGCGGCCGTGGTGCGGCTGACCGAAACGTTGGCCCACGAACTTCAGGACGCGAAGGTAGACGTGAACGCGATTGCTCCGGGGCCGCTCAACACACGGCTTTTGGACGAAGTGATCAAAGCGGGGCCGAACAGAGTGGGCAAGGACTTTTACCAGAAATCGCTCAAGCAACGCGAGGAAGGGGGAGTGCCGCTCGAAAAAGGCGCGGC
>DASRAT010000426.1:0-6369 GCA_035638015.1 Gemmataceae bacterium
CCAACTTGGGGCCTATTCCTATGGTCTTACTTGTGGCGCGCTGCCCGTACCTGAGGCAGCCTAGACATGGCGTTTGGCGAGAGTGGCCAAACGCGAAAGATATCGAAGGGCGATGATCCGAGCCGCAATGCGTGGCGGCCATGGACCGATTTGTGCTACTGAGCAATCCGTTGCCTTACACTTCGTTAGTTTACGGCTGCGGATTTCTCTTCGTCAAGTTTATTCCTGCTATCATTTCGGATTGTGGCAGGCCGCCAATTGGCGCGTCACCAATCGAGCCTGCCAATGGTGGATCGCGCTGCTTGCTACATAGCCTCACCGCGGCGTGAGCGAAGAAACCCGAGCCACGCCTCCATCCCCACGCCGTTTTTGCCAGATACTTCAAGAATGTCCATGCCGGGACGAACTGCCTGGATATTGCGGTACGCCGCTGCACGGTCAAATTCCGTGGCAGCAGCGAGGTCGATCTTGGTCAAAACGGCCACGTCGGCAGTATTGAAAATGGTGGGATACTTGAGCGGCTTGTCTTCGCCTTCCGTTACGGACATCAGCACCAGCCGCAAATCTTCACCCAGATCGTAGCCGGCGGGGCAGACAAGATTGCCGACGTTTTCCACGAAGAGAAAATCCAGCGTGTCCAACTTCCAATCGGCCACAGCGTTTTCCACCATTTGAGCTTCGAGATGGCAAACGGCCCCCGTCGTAATCTGGCGAACCGGGGCGCCGGAACGTGCCAGGCGCCGCGCATCGTTGTCGGTGGCCAGGTCCCCAACCAAGGCGGCGACACGGCATTGACCATTCAGCAGCGTCAGTGTTTTCTCCAGAAAGCTGGTTTTGCCCGCGCCGGGGCTGGACACCAGGCTGACGACGTAAACGCTAGCGGCGTGAAAACGCTCCCGAAGTGCACGGGCCGTCACGTCGTTTTGCTTCAGCACATTTTGCCGAACCTGCACCAAGCGCGTTTGCGTGCTCATTCGATCTCCAAGGCTGTGACTTCCAGTTCGCGGCCTTGCGTCACTTCGGCCGATGCCGTGCCGCATTCGATGCAGGCCAACTCGTAAAGTGAAACGATGGCACGCGGGCCCTGACAGCGCGGGCAGCGGATCAGGATCGGCATTTCCTCGATAACCAATTCCGTTGCCGCCAATGGCGAATCCGCGCGGGCCAACTCGAAGGCGCCGACAAGAGCTTCCTTGACTACGCCCGACAACGGCCCAAGCTTGAGGTGAATCGCCTTGACGCAACTGCCACCGTGTTTCGCCGCCTCTTCGGTGACCACATCGATCATGTTCAACGCAATCGACAGCTCATGCATGGTTCACATTCTTCGAATGCGGTAATAATGGCCAATGTCAGGCAACGTCGCCAGAAGACCCAGCAGCAGCACCGGCGCCATCAGGCACGCCACCAGGAATCCACAAAGATATTCGCCGATCTTGATCATGGCTCGCTCCCTTCACCTACGGGATGGGCACAAAGAGTTTCAACGCCACTCGAGCATTCCCTCTGCAACTTTTCAATAAGTGATTCAATCAAATCCAGAGATTCTTGGACGGCAGCTCGAACCGGTTCGCTCAACTCCATTCGCAAATCGTCTGGATCGGGAGGCTGTGGTTGACAACCCACCAGCAGCATGCGCCCCACATTTCCTCCCAAGGATTTTACCAGGGCAAGGACACGGGCTGGGTCGAGCGTGTGCGGTTCGATAAGCAAACCAGCCTTGTCATTCAATGCATCTTGGGCCGCATCCAATTCAAGCACATAAAGCTTTCCCGGGGCGCCGCCGCGGGCCACGGCGTCAACAAGGATCGCGGCGTCGTAACCGTCGAGCAGCGCATACGCCAAATCCAGGCCGCGAATGCCGAAATCCACGACACGAACGCCTTCCGACAGGGGCCGTTCGGCGAGGCGCTGGGCGACTTCCACGCCGAATCCGTCGTCGCCGAAAAAGATGTTGCCGACGCCGGCGATCAGGATACGTGGAACGTTCATGATGCGTCTCCGGTTTTGGCTGGCAACGGCTCGACTTCCTCAACACCGAAAAAGAAACGATGCCCAGGTTGTTTTTGCCGGCCAAGGTCTTTGCCGGGGTCGTCGTCCACGGTGACGGCCAGATAAACCCGGTCCTCAAAATCGCGCTCGATGGACTCAATGACGGCGGTTTTTCCCTCCAGTGCCATGTCCATGATGTCCGCGCGGCCCAATGGCCAAAGCCGCACCGCGTCGCCGGCTTTAAGCTCCACGTTGCCCACGCGGATGCTCCCAAGTTTTGTATTATCGTCGGGCGAATCCCAATCGTTCATGACAGTTCTCCCTGTGGCACGGGCCGCAAGCCGCGAACCGTGCCATGGAGGCCGAGCATTTGCCCGCGATCCAGCGCTTCTGTCCGCACCAGAAGCGAGCGCACGCGGTCATCGAGGGCGGCAGCGGTGCGTTTCTCCTCGTCCGTCAGCGTCAGGATACGCAGGCTCAAAATCTCATCGATTTCCGTGTTGTCAAATAGCTCGCCCGGACTTTCCGCAGCGATCTGGGGATAGTCATAGAGAATGATCGGCGACGAAAGCAGCGTGTCACGCTCACCGTTGGCGCCGACCAGCACCGGCCAGGCCCCCATGTTTTGGCAGGTGGCAACCAAATCTTGCGCTTGCGGCGGCGGATCGAGCGACGACACAAATTCGCCGCCTGTCATGTTGAGAATCGTGTGCGTCGAAACCAGGCAGCGCATCAGCGCATTATCGCGGGAATTTTCAGTCGACCGCGGCAACTCTGTGCAATTCTCAATTCTCACGCGAACCTTAAAGAGGTTGCCCTCCGCTCGTTCGGCGGCAACTTCCAACAATCCGTTAATTGTCTCCTGCTCGCGCACGAACATGCCGACAATGCCGCTCTCTGGATACTCAAGCGGCTCACAGCGGCGCCCGCCAGCAAAGGTGAAATCGCCGCGCCAAGGCTGGCGGAGAAGCGATTCGAGTTGCAATTTGTCGGCAGCGACTTCACGTTCCACCGCCTCTTGCCACGTTTGCGCCAGGCGCTCGCCGACCTGCAGGGAATCCACCAGACGATAGGGCGGTTCCACTCCCTCGGAAAGCTGTTGGCGAGGCTGCTGGAATTGCCCGACCAGTCGATTGACGAGGTGCAAAAACCGAACCCTTACCTCAAGAGCCGATTGCTCATCGCCTTGAACCACGCACTCGGTCTGCATCGCCCAGGCGTCACTACCGGTTTGAGCCTCGCTGTAAGCCCGTGGATAGAGCCCGCCAAACGTCCAGCGCTGCCGGTTCTTGACCGACGGCCGGTAGGGATAAAGGATGTATCCCTCGTAAAGCACGGCGTTCACCAGTTTATCCAAAAGCGTTAGATTCATAGCGCTACTCGCACAGACTTCGCCGGCAACAGGTAGGGTGGGTGGAGTCTTCGGAACCCACCACTCGCAATAGGTGGGTTCCGAAGACTCCACCCACCCTACTTCCTACGTTGTTCGCACACATTCGGCCGGCATTAGGCCCTCCAGTGCCGCCTCGAACGATGGCAAGCCCTGCTGACGTTTGAACTCGTAAAGCCGATCGACAACATCGCGCCGCAGGCATAGCCAGGCGGTGTTGGGATAATAGCAGTCCATCATCTCCCTCCAGACGCCAATGGGCAGCCGGAATGTCACCTCCTTGTCCCACGGAATCTGGGCGATTTGCAAATGTCCCTCGTCGTCCTCGTGGAAAACCGTGCCGCTGAAAAGCAGCGTCAAGGGCACATCGCCCTCGTTCAGGCCCTGAAAGTATTTCGTCGCCGCCACGTTGAAATCAAAGGTGCACGGCACTGGCAAATCGACCGTGACGGCGTCGGTAAACGGCGGCAACACCACGTTGGCATGCGTCCAGAGCAACGGCCTCAACGTTCGGCTCCATTGCGACGGCAGGTCGAAAAGATCGCGCAGCCGCTCTTGTTCATCGCGGCCATAACGGCGCCGGCCGGGGTCAATGCGAATTTGACAATGCAGTGCAACCGTGTGGATGGGCAACAGATCGTCGCTGGAAGCCATTTGCCGGATGGCCAGTTTGAAGGCCAGCATCGGCACGGCGGCAAACGGCACCGCTTCGGCCCCTTCCAGTTCAAAGCTCAGATCAGGCATTGCACACCCTGTTGTTATTTTGAGAACGGTTCCGCAAATCGGCGAAAAACGCCGCGATGGCTTGCCAAACTTGAGTGCCGCCGGACAGGCCGCGCCAGTGAGTCCGCAACAAGCCGACCAACTTGTAGCACTCGTCGATGGGCACGCGGTAGTGGTCTCGGACAGATCCAACGCGGTTGACCAGTAGTGCTTCCACGTCCGGCTCGAACTCGGCCAACACCGGATTGTCGGCTTCCAAATCTCGCCACGCCTCAAGCGGCAACAACGATTCCGTCGCACCCGCCGGGCTGGGATAGATGGCAATCACGCGCTTCGCCGGCGTGCTGCGAAACAAAAACGCCAGGTTGATCGGCACATGCAACTCATCCCACGTGGCATCCGTTAAACGAAAATCCTCTAAAAGCTGAATGCGTTCAGGAACCGCACGATAACGTCCCTCGCTACGCCCGTCGAACAACAAGGCGCAGGCCCTGCAGGCGCACACCAAGCGCCGCGTGTCCGGCTCGACCAAATGGCGATGCTCGGGCGGCAATGCCGCAGCGCATAATTCACAGCGTTCCTTGGCTGCGCGCTTTCGCACGAAACCCCGCAAGGCCGCAAACAAACCTGGACCGGCCGATGTACTATTCATGACCATCCTCGCTGCTCCGCCGATCTTCACGCCGGCACCATGGCCAACGCCACGCGCGCCCGGCCCAGCGGTTCCACTATCGCTTGAGTTTCCACGACGCCGTCCACCTCAATGCCCGCGATGTCCGGCGCTTTGGCATACAGCGCTTCCTCAATGGCCAGCTTGAGTGTCTGTGCCGACGAGGGGCAGCCATCGCAACTGCCTTGCAGACGCAAGCGCACCACGCCATTCAAGATTTTCAAAAGTTCGACATTGCCGCCATGCGAACGCAACAAGGGGCGAACCTGCTCCAGCGCTTGCCGAACTCGTGTTTCCAGGTCAATGGGGTGCAAGCCATAGAGCAAGAACACATTGCCAACCAAGTCGTCCTGGGCCAAATCTTCTATCAGCGCCGGTCCAGCACTCTTGGCGGCCGCGACAGCTTCAACGATTTTCTCCAATGCTGCAGAATGCAAATCGAGCAAAGATTGCACGATCTCTTGAACCTGCGCGCGCACCTGCGGATCGGGAAATTGCTTGGCCTTTTGCAGGAGCGCCTCCATGCGCTCCATACGCTCACGAAAGGCTCGGTCGTCGGTGGTCACGCTCATGGGTTGTTCTCCTCACCGCTGCGCACCAAACGTCGGCACATGCCGCACTTCCAACTCCTTGCCGTCGCCCAAAAACATGTGGACGCCGCACGGCAAACATGGATCGAAGCTGCGAACCGCGCGCATGATGTCGATCCCCTTGAACTTGTCGGGCCCATTCTCCTCGAAGATCGGCGTGTTCTGCACCGCATCCTCGTAAGGCCCCGGTGTGCCATAGATGTCGCGCGGATTGGCGTTCCATGGCGTCGGCGGATAGGGATGATAATTGGCGATCTTGCCGCCGCGGATGACGACATGGTGCGACGGCACACCGCGCACCGCCTCGTGGAAGCCGCAGCCGATCGCGTCGTCGGGAACGCGGAAATCGGTCCAGGTTTTTGTGTGGCCCGCGTGCAATTCCTTCAGCGCCTGTTCCACAAAGTGATAAGCGCAAGCGCAGGCATAGGCCTGGAAATAGGTGCGGGCCCGGTCGCGCTCAATGGCATTGCTCCATTGCGGGATCTTCCACTCGAATTCCGTTTCAGGTTTGGTGGCTGTCTTGGGCAGGTAAATTTTGACGCTCGATCCGGTGGCCTTGACGTAACCGAAATCGACCAGGCCCGACAATGCGGTCGTCCACAGCCTGGCAATAGGGCCGCCGCCGGTGTCCAGCGCCAGGTGATCCTTGGTGCGGGCGTCGTACCAGCGCGGCGACATCACCCAGGTGTATTTGCCCTCGAAGTTGCGTTTTTGCGGTCGCGGAATCGTCGTTTGGTTCCAGGGATGTTTCCTGTCCACCGGATTGCCGAGCGGATCTTGTTTGACGAAAACTTCGCTCGGCACTTCGGTCCAATCGTCGTAGAACGACGAGCCGAGCAAGATGCGGATGTTGAGGTTGATGTTGACGAGGTCGTTGGTGACTACTTTGCCATCGACCACCACGCCGGGGGTGACGAACATCTTCTTGCCCCACTCATCCATGTTGCGATATTTGTAATCACACACCGCCGGGTCGTTGAAGGAACCCCAGCAGCCGAGCAAGA
>DASRAT010000427.1:0-2239 GCA_035638015.1 Gemmataceae bacterium
CGTCGCCAGCACATCATCGGCCTCGAAATCCTCGACCGTCAACGCGGGAATTCGCATTGCCTCCAAAAGCTGGTATGCCATGCGAATTTGCGGTCGCATCGAATCAGGCATTGGGCCGCGCTGGGCTTTATACTCGGGGAAGATGCGATCGCGAAAGGTGCCGCCGGGCGGATCGAAAACGCAGACGAGATAGTCGGGTTGAAGCTCTTTGCGGATGAAGAGCATGTCGCGTGTGAAGCCGAAGACGGCGTTGGTCGGCATGCCGCCGGGGCTGCTCATTTCCGGGATGGCGTGAAACACCTGGAAGAGCAGGCCGTGGGCGTCGATGAGAAACAGTTTTTTGGGAGCTGCAGCCGTGGTCATGGACACTCAGCATAGAGTGCCGGCGAAACGTGTCAAGAGTCTACACAAAGCGCAGTGCCACTTTCAAGCAGCGGCTTGAGGAGCCACGTCCGACATGTTCAAATCATCGACCAGGCTTTGACGGATTTCCGCACTCAAGGCTGGGCTGCGATGCGGATACGCCTCTAATGTGATTTCGACGAAAGCGGGGTGGCGGAAATCAGCCAGCTGACGGCGGCCCAATTCGTCCAGCTTGAATTGCAGCCAATGGACCGCGCCCACGCAGCGGTCCTCGGGACGACAGGTCAACACGCTGCCGGCGTAATTGTCCTGGCCGATGAACAACCGCAAATGCTCATTTCCAAGGTCGTCCCAGGGGGCAAGTTCCGACGACAACTTAGATTCATCAGTCACGGCGATGAGCAATGCTGCTTGAAGCTGGCCGGCGCCTGGAAGCAGCCGATTGAAAAGGTCCAGTTCCTTGTTCACCAGCTGAGGCTCGGCGAGGCGGGCGATGCGCAGCATCTCATGGACCCGAAACCACAGTGTTTGGCGATTCTCGAAGACCAGCGTCGCGGAAGGCCCAATGCGGACGCGGCGATACTGATCCAAATAGCGGCGATGGGACTCAAAGTACTCGCGGCGCTTGGCGGCGAACTCTTCGAGTGGCAACAGATCGTCAAGTGTCAAGGGACGCATGGCCCGTCCTTGGCCGATTGCGGTTTGGCAAAAACGGCCGGCACTACTTTTTCTTCCCCGATCCTGAGAGCTGTTGCTTAACTGGTGCAGCGGCTGCCGTCGATTTGACCGCGGCAGTCGGCGCCGATTCGGGGAGCAAAATGCGAAACACCACCACACCCGCCGCCAAGGCCCCAACTGTTGGCCCTGCCAAATAAACGAAGGTGTCAGCCCAGGGGTTAGTCTGCTCAAGAGCCAGCTGCTCCCACAGCACCGTGGCGATCCAGCGGGCTGGGTTGGCACAGGCGCCGGTAAGCGGACCAGCCAGTATCGTGCCAGCTATGAGCATTAAGCCTGCCGGCCACGCGGCTCGCTCGGGGTCGTTGGCTTCCCGGCCGATGCCAAAGATGGCGAAGACAAGGAAAAAGGTCAAGATCAGCTCGATGCCGGTGCCGGCCAGGACGCTGGCGGTGTCGATCTTTTTGAAGGCATCCAAGCTTAGATGGGGTGCTCCCAAACGGGCGTATTTCAAGACGCTATCGTCAAAAGTGAACCGCAGGCATGTCACGGCCAATACGGCTCCGGCCAGCTGGGCCAAAAGGCAAAGACCTGTCCTTTTGTTGTCCAGACGGTTGAAGACCCAAAGCATTAAGGTAATGGCGGGATTCAGATACCCGCCAGAAAGGCGAACGGTCACGGCCAGGGCGGCGGCCACCACCAAGCCGTGGGCCAGCGCCACGCCGATCAGGCCGGGCTGCAAGGCGTGCAATGGCGCAAGGCCAGGCTGGGAGCCGGTAGTGGTTAGGAGATTGACGCAGACCGCTCCGGCGCTGAAGTAGACCACAGCGAAGGTGCCGAGCAATTCCGCAACAAAACCGCGTCGGAGAACAGTATCCATACGTCCACCTTGTGGCAGATTTGCTTTCTGGAAATCAAAATAGTTGTTTATTGGCAAATGCTGCGGCGGAAAGGGAAAATGGCAGGTGTAAAGCAAACGAGCGGAGGTCTGAGTTATAAGACCTCCGCTCGGGAATTGTTCATCATGGCAAGAGGAACCGATCAACCACCCTTCTTGCCACCCTTACCACCCTTTTTGCCGCCGGCCGCGCCACCGCCGCCAAAGCCGCCCTGGGTAGGATCAAATCCGCCTTGGCCAGGTATTACAGTTCCTTGACCAAAACCACCGCCACCTGGGCCACCGCCACCCGGACCACCGCCG
>DASRAT010000428.1:0-2455 GCA_035638015.1 Gemmataceae bacterium
ACATTGTTGAACGGGCGGATGGCCGCATCAAGGTACGCCTTGACGGATGGGTACCCAAACCTTACGGGGTGACCGTTTCACTGACGGATGAACCGGGTAGCCGCGAGATCGCGGCCGTCACACGATTCAAGACGGAGCAAGGGCTGCCCTATGTGGCCGTCCTCATTGGTCCACCGCCTGAAAAACCTGCCGCTCCCCAGAACGAAGTAAAGTCAGATCGTCGCCCGCACATTCGGTTCTGCGACTTCACGGCCAAGCGGGAGAAGCCCTGAGAAGGATAGGCGGAGAGCGTTGAGGAACAAAGGGGACGCAACAGGCGGGACCGCACGTCCAAAGCGCTATGACCGCTCCGTGCGTTTCACTTCAGCTATTTCAGTAATGCGGATGGCAAACCGATCTTCGATAACCACCACCTCGCCACGAGCCACGCGAACGCCCTGGACCAGCAGATCAACCGGCTCGGAGACAGCGCGATCCAGTTCAACCACGGCTCCCAGGCCATATTTGAGCACGTCGCCAATCGGTTTGGTCGCCCGGCCCAGTTCCGCCGTGACGGTCACGGTCACATTCAAAAGATGATTGAGCGAGCCCAGCCCCGCGCCGCCGCCGGTTGGGTTCAAGGCGGCAAACTCCGCGGCGCGCGCCACCACGTCCGGGCCGGGTGGCGGCGTGACGGGCGTCGGTTGTGGCAATGGCAATGTCATGGTTCAATGCGTTGGTGTTAGTGACTCGATTTGAAAGGCCTGGAGCGCCCCGATGCGGCCGGCCCAGCCTCGAAACTTGTGCCCGCCTCCCACGGAGGCCAGCAATGGTTCCGTTACTTTTTGATTGAGGATCACCATGTCCCCTACATCCAGCCGGGCCAACTGACTCAACGATAGCTCGGCACTGCCCAGTTGCACGGCGATCTCCACCGGCAATTCCCGCACCAACGTCTCAATATTGGGTGAAGGCGGCGCTGGCCCGGTTGCAGTCTCGCCATGTTGTTGCACCGTTTCGCCCAGCAAGGCGAGCAAGCCCTTTTGCGGCGCCAGCCATTGGCAATTGTGTTTAACGCCGCCGCAACGCATGACGAAGCCGCACGAAAGCAGATGGCCCACGTCGGCAAAGATGCGGCTCCAGCGCGGGTTCACTTCCAGGCGATCCAGCGTCGGCACCAACGGCGTCGTGCCCGGCCAGGCTTCTTGAAATACCGGCAACAAGAAGTCTTGCAAAAAATAGCGGAACAACGATTCCTCAACGCCGGTAAGCTCCCGGTCTTGCGTCAAGCCCCCTGCCCCGTCGCCCAACAAGCCGGCCACCACCGTCAGCATGGTGATGCGCGGGAAGATCGCCAGGGTCGCCGTTTCCGGCGGCAGGGCGATGCGGTATGCCACGACAGTTTCAGGCAGCTGCTCCAGCGCTTCCTCGGGCACGACTCTCGTCAGAGGACCGGCGCCCATATCCAGCTCAAACGGCAGCACCTTGGCCCACTTGCGCGGCGCCAGCGCCGACACAACCTTGAGCCAGGCCGTCAAGCGCAGTTCCAGATCGCCCGCCAGTCTATTTGGCTTGGCGAAATTGTGCATTTCCAGTTTCATTGCACGACAAATTCGTCAAAGAGGATGTCCTGAATCCGTTCCGAACCGTCGGGAAACAGCATGGCGTTGAATTGATCGCGCACGTCGCGCCTGATGCGGTTCACGCCGGCCGCCCCGCTGACTTCTTGCAAAGATTGGTCCGACAAGTAACTGATCAGCCAGCTCTTCAAAAACGGCTTTTGCTTGGCCAATAGATCGGTGACCGTCTTTTGATGGGTCTCATCCACGACCACCAGCAACTTGCACCGCAAATACCGCGTCAAGCGCTCTTCGCCCAGATTGACCACCACATCGCCGAAGGGGATGAGCGCGGGCCGTTTGGTTTCCTTGGGTGCAGCAGCTTTTTTCGGCGCTTCAGGCGACAGATACATGGGCACGGAGAAGCCGGCAGCGATGGCCAGCAGGGCCGCGAGGGCCAGTGCCAGCCAGCTAATCATGCTCACTTTGCGGGGTGGTGCCGCTTGGTCTGTTGCCGTCGCCATGACAGGAATGCTCTCCCGTGCGGCGTCGAATATGTACAAAAAAGACGACCGCTGCCGCGCAGTCCGTCATTTATCTATCGGCATTTGGGCTTTCCTGCACACAACAAATCTCCTTGCCAGGCCGCTAGCGCCGCGGCCCTATTTGTGTTTGGGCAGGGGCAACACCTCTGGACTCAAAATCTCCGGCCCTTTCGCCGGCGTTTTGTCGCGATCGAGATAGACTTCCAGGGTTTTGATCATGGTCTCCAATGTCTCGCGGTTGTCTTTTTCCAGCGCTCCATATTTGTCGCGCAAGTTCTTCATTTCCTTTTGCCAGGTTTGTAGCTCATTGCGGGTTTTCACGATCTGGGAAGTCGTTTCCTGAATCTCCAGTGTCGCTGCGGCCAGCGCCCT
>DASRAT010000429.1:0-7466 GCA_035638015.1 Gemmataceae bacterium
GCAGCCTGGAATTCGCCGGGCATCGTGATGGCCAGGAGAATCCGGCCCAAATCATGCAGTAGGCCGGCAGTGAACTCTTCGCCGTGGAAGTCAAAACGCAGTTCGCGGTTGAGCCGCCGGCACAGGCAAGCGGTCAGAAAACTATGGTTCCAGAGCACCGAGCACAATCCCTTGGTTCCCGGATCAGCCTGGTGGAACACGCTCCGCATCGAAACCGCCACAATCAAATTGTGGCATTCACGCATCCCCAAGCGCACCACGGCTTGATCGAGAGTGTCGATGGATTGGCCCCAGCTGTAAAGCGGGCTGTTCGCCAATTTGAGAATACTGACGGCCACCATTACGTCGGTTTCAAGAATCTCGCACAATTCCTTGAAGCTGGCGCTTTCCTTTTGCGTCACGGCCAATGCTTGCTGGACCGTAGTCGGAAATAGCGGCAGCTTGCGCAATTCCTCGAGCAGTTGGTGGAGCGATCGGGCGGGGGCGGGTTGCAAAACGTTAGCAGCCATAGGACATCTCCTTGGTGTGCGCCAACAAGAACAAACATAGTTCATTTTTGAGCAAGCGGATGCGTGCTGGTCACCATACAATGCGATGAAGCGCAGCGCCGCCTGCTATTACCAGGTCGCGCCTAGACCCGGGCCGGGGTAGAGAAACCTTGCGATGACTCCCCTCCAGCAACGCACGAGCAAGATCCTCAAGGCCTTGGCCAAACTTTATCCCGACGCCCATTGTGCGCTTCATTACAACAATCCCTTGCAATTGCTGGTGGCCACCATCCTGTCCGCCCAGTGCACGGATACGCGCGTTAATATGGTGACACCGGCTCTTTTCAAACGCTACCCTAATGCCGCGGCCTTCGCCAATGCGGACCAGGGGGAACTGGAAAAGGCGATCCAATCAACCGGTTTTTTTCGCAACAAGGCCCGCAGCATCAAGGCGTGCTGCCAGGCACTCGTTGAAAAACACGGCGGGGACGTGCCGGGGACGTTGGACCAGTTGATTCCGCTTAGCGGCATCGGTCGCAAGACCGCCAACGTCATCCTCGGCAATGCTTTTGGCGTGCCCGGCATTACGGTAGACACGCACGTCGGCCGCCTCAGCCGGCGTTTGAAGCTGACCAAAGAAGAAGATGCAGTGAAAGTGGAATTCGGCTTGATGAAGCTGGTGCCAAAGAAGGATTGGACGATGTTTAGCCACCGGCTAATCTTTCACGGCCGTCAGGTCTGTTTTGCACGCAAACCGGCGTGCAGCAAATGCGCGCTGGCGGAGCTATGTCCGAAGGTGGGCGTGACCACCTCGGCATAACGTGCGACCACAAGTTAGGAAGGAACATGGAAACGCTCCTGGAACGCTTCTGCCGCTATGTTCGCATCGACACGCAGGCCGATGAGAAGGCTGCCACCTATCCCAGTTCGGCGGGCCAGCTTGAACTGGGCCGTCTCGTCGTCGAAGAACTGCACGCCATGGGCCTGGGGGACGCCACACAGGATCCGCATGGAATTGTCATGGCCACAATTCCCGCCACCGGGCGGCCACTCGCCCCTACGATTGCCTGGATCGCTCATTTCGACACGTCCCCGGAGACCAGCGGCCATAACGTCAAGCCTATCATTCATCGCAATTACCGGGGTGGCGACATCGTCCTGCCGGGCGACACCACCAAGATCATTCTGGACAATTCCGAATTGGCGAGCGTACGAGGCTGCACCTTGGTGACCACCGACGGCACTACCCTGTTGGGCGCCGACGACAAGGCCGGCCTGGCCGTCATCATGGAAACCGCCAGCTACCTTACGGCGCATCCTGAGATCCCGCATGGGCCGATCCGCCTTTGCTTCACGTGCGATGAAGAGATCGGCCACGGCGTCGATCACATTGATCTAGGGCGACTCGGGGCGCTAGTTGGATATACCCTTGATGGCGGCGGTGTGGGAGAGATCGACGGCGAGACCTTTTCGGCTGATCTGGCTGTGGTCAAGGTCACCGGCATCAATATCCATCCGTCCATTGCCAAGGGCCGTATGGTCAACGCCCTCCGCATTGCCGGCGCTTTGCTCGACCGTCTGCCGCACTCGACATTGTCTCCCGAAATGACCGCCGACCGCGAAGGCTTTTTGCATCCCTATCGCATTGACGGTGGCGTCGCCGAGGTGATCATCCGCATTCTTCTGCGTGATTTCGAGACGGCCCGGCTCAAGGATCACGCCGAGATCCTGCGGCACGTCGTTGCTGGTTTGCAAGCCGAGCATCCCCGGTCACGCATCGATGTAGAAGTAACGCCGCAATATCGCAACATGGCCGAGGGCTTGGCCAAGGAGCCGCGGGCGGTCCAATTTGCCGAGGAAGCCATGCGCCGCGCCGGATTGAAGCCGAAACGCACCATCGTCCGTGGCGGTACTGACGGCTCGCGGTTGACCGAAATGGGATTGCCGACGCCGAATCTGTCCACGGGCGAGCACAACCTGCATTCGCCGCTGGAGTGGACGTGCATGGAGGAAATGGCAACGGCGGTCAGGGCATTGGTGGAAATAGCACAGGTGTGGGGTGAAGCAGAAGGCAACGGCTAAAAGCACAAAGCGCGAGCAAGATCGATCAGCACATCTCGCTCGCGCTTTGGTTGTCGGCATTAGCGGGTTAAGTTCATCCGCCTTTCTTTGCTTTCTTCTTGGCGGGTGGCGGTTGATTGATGTCGATCTTTACGCCGGTAAACAGGAACGGGTCGCCGAGCATCTCGCGCCACAATCGTGCTTGCTCTGTGGACAGACACTCGAGGCACTGTTGCTTTGCTTCCCTGCGTTTCGCGTTAATGGTATCCACCACGGCCTGGGGATTGGCTGCGGCGCCTTCTTCCAGTTCCTTCATGCGGGTTTCTACCTCCTCCTCGGCTTTAATCACAATGGCTTTGATGGTTTGCTTCAAGCCATCGTCAAATTGCAAGTCGGCCTGGACCTTTGGATCGATGAAAACTTTGTAGTCGCGTTGCTGCAGATCGATTTGGTAAAGCCGCTTGACTTGTTCGGCATCGAGTGTCTCGGCCAGCATTTTCCAAATGGCCGCCTCGACCTTTAGCATCTGCTCATCGGTCAACTTCAGTTCCAATCTGACATCGCGGTTTTTCAACAACCCGATCGGGTCGGAGCGGCCATCCTTGCTGAACAGGCCGCGGATGTTGCCGATCTGAAGCGGTTGCTGGGCAACTGCCAGGCTATAAAGTCCCATGCTGAATGCACCAATGATCATCGCTTTGAATTGCCAACGCATGCGCCAACCTCCTTTACGGGAACCGGGCGTGTGTCTTTGAGTTTGGGGGAAGGTAAATCTCGTTTGCGGTCAAGCTTGTTTCAGTGAAAAATGCCAAGACAGTTAACCACCCTTTTTGGCCTTGGCCTTCTTGGCCGTGGGGTCAATTTTCTTGGGCAAAAACGGAGTGATGTCGATTTTCGGAGCGCTGAACAAGAATGGCTCGCCCAGCATTTCCCGCCATTGCCTGCGTTGCTCGTCCGTTAAGGATTCGAGGCAATTCTGCTTGCCTTCCTTGCGAGCGGCATTGATTTTGTCCACGATCGAGGCGGGGATTGTGCCGGGGTTGTTCTCTTCCAACTCCTTTATCAGCTTCTCCACGATCTCGTCGGTGTCGCCCACGATTTTCTTGAAGTTGACCTTTTGCTCATCGTCAAATTTCAATTGTGCCTGAATCTTGGGGTCGGCAAACACCTTGTAATCGCGCTGCTGGAAATCGATTTGCAGCAAGCGCTTGACCTGTTCGGCGTCGAGCGATTCAGCCAGTATTTTCCAAATGGCTTCTTCCACCTTTTGCGTTTGTTCATCGCTCAGCTTCAGCTCGTTCTTGACGTCGCGGTTCTTCAACAATCCGACCGGGTCGGACCGGCCGTCCTTGGCAAAAAGCCCGCGGATATTGCCGATTTGCAGTGGTTGCTGGGCCACAGCCAAGCCAAAAAGCGCCAAGCCGAGCGCCAAGACAATCGTCACTTTGAAATGCCAACGCATGCGCCAACCTCCTCCACGGGAAACTGGGTGTGGGTATTCAAGCCATGTGGGAATGCAAACAACTGGCGAGTAATTAAAAAACTATGAGAAGCCCTGACAGCCGGCAAGCTGGGCTTTGGAGATGATTGTCGCCGGTCTTTGGGCAAGATGCAATGAGATTTTGCAGACAAATCACGAAAGCACGAAAAGACGAAAGCACGACAAGGATTCGACCCTTTCGTGCTTTCGTCTTGGTCGCGTCGTAATTCGCTGTCACTTACTTGCCGTCCTGCGGCCTAATGACCCGCGGCTGCTCGGCGGCGGCGACGCGCTTCAATTGCCAGCCCGCGTCCGGCGTCGGTTGATTGAATTCAGCTGGATTGATTTGAGCATTCGGCAGCATCCTGGGGAAATCCCAGGTTGTTTCGTTGCCATTGGGTTGCTCAAACCAAATCTGCGCGGGCAGGTTGGTTTTGATGTTGAGCGCCAGCCGCGCCCGCGTGAACTCTGATTTGTCCTGCGGGTCGCGCGGCAAAACCATGATGTAGTTGTAATTAGCATCTGGCGGCAATAGCTCCAGGACGTAGCGGCGCTTGGCTTCCAGCGCCTTCATGCCGAACAGCATCGACACAAAATTGTCGTCACTTACCTGGCCGGGCTTGGCTTTGGGCAGCTCATAGATGTGAATCTCCTTCTTGAGCGGCTCCCACTTGTAGGCCACCTGGCCGTTGCACACCAATTTCTCATAATCCCCGTTTTTCTTGGGATCGCCGCTGACCAGCCATAGGCTGGCCTTGTTCGGCTTCATGTACTTGGCCTCGCCCTCGTAGATCTCTTTGGAAAGAAAAACCTTGTCGATGGCTGTGCGTTTCACGGACGCGTGCAGTGAATTAAGGTCCGCCATGGCCCTTTCCCAGGTGACGAGCAGGGCATCGAGCTTGTTGTTAGCCGGGTCGAGTTGCGGCGGTGGCGGTGGGGGCGGCGGCGCCTGCTGGCCGATCGGCTGTTGCGCCAGAACCGACAATCCGCCAAGAAGTAAAACCGCAAGGGACAACCAGCGAGAAGTCATCATGGGTCTCCTGTTCTCGGGTTCCGGGGATCGAGATGAAAAGCACGGCTGCGCATCGTCGCGGCGTTATAACACGTCGGGCGGCTGGCGCGAAGTGCGGTTGCGTGCCGCGTCGACTTGCCACGCAATTGTAACCGGCTCGTCCAGGGCCAACTGCAGTTGAACTCACCCCGGTTGGCGAAATCCTGCGTCGCTTACCCGATTTGCCCTTGCGGACGTTTTCTCCTGCGTCACCCTCAGAATACTGCAAACCTGCAAATGCTCTTCAAATTCGCTGTTTTGCTGGGCCGATAACGTCTGCAAGGCCGCCTAGAGCCTGGGCGGGCACTGTCTATTTGGAGGAATCCCAGCATGCGCTTTCCCATTTTAACCCGCTCCTCGAAATTGCCGAGGTGCTGCCGCTTTGCTGGCTACCTCTGCCCTGCACTGCTGGCGTTGGCTCTTGGCTGCGCCGAGCACCAACCCTTCAGCACGCCACAGGAAACGCCCACGGTCCGGCCACAGATGCCCGAGGAACTGCCGCGCGTGTTGCCGCCGATCAGTCCGACCAAACCCAACGTGATTCCGCCAATCAGCCCGACCAGGCCCGCTGTGATTCCGCCAATCAGCCCGACACGACCCACCGTGCTACCGCCTTTGATCCAGGAGACTGGGCCCGCGCCCGCGCCTGCGCCGGCCGCCAAACTTGGTTTCGCTCCCATTGAGCAGAGCAAACAGGTGCCGATTAATCTCGACTCCGTGCTTCGTTTGGCCGACTCGCAAAACTGGCACACCATGGTGGCTCGCGAGAAACTCCAGGAGGCTTTTGCCAATTGCGATGTTGCCGCCAAGGCCTGGCTGCCCGATCTTTGGGTCGGCGCCGGTTGGTATCGCCATGAAGGCGGCGCCGCCAATCCTGACGGCACGCCGATCGTTGCCAGCTTCGGCTCGATGTTCGCCGGCGCCGAAGTAACCGGCCGCCTGGACCTGCGCGAAGCGGTCTACCGGAAAGTAGACGCTTGCCGCCAACTTTGGCAACAGAAGGCCGAGGTTTCCAAGCTGAGCAACGAAGCGCTAATGGAAGCATCCACGGCTTATGTCGATCTGTTGGCCGCCCGTGCCGCCGAAACGGTAGCCTTGCAAATGCAAGCCCACCTGGAAGATCTTTTGAAACAGGCCGTGTCGATCGCCAAGCAACTTCCTGCCGCGGAAGTGGAAGTCGCCCGCGTGCAAACCGAGTTCCATGGGCAACAACAACTTGTCCGCAAGTTCCGAGAGGCCTCGGTTGCGGCGGGAGCCAAACTCATCTATCTTCTCGGTCTCGATCCAGCCTCCGAGCTGGCGATCATGGACCGCAGCCTGACCGCATTCACACTGATCAACGCCAACGTTTCCGGCGAAGAACTGGTGGCCCAGGCCGAGCAAAACGGCCCCGCCATCCGCGAGCTGGAAGGCCTTTTGCAACTGGTGAATGAAGCCAGTGCCAACTCCCAGGGGCTGTCCCAGCTCATGCCCGTCTTTGACCTGCGCGTGGCCGAAGGCGGCTTCGGCACCGGGCCAGGCGATCAAATGACCTGGGACAATCGTTTCGACCTGGGAATGCAAATGCGCTGGAACCTCACCGAATGGGCGAGCCGCCGTGATCGCCAACGTGTCACGGAGGCACGTATCAGCCAGGTCAACGCCACCTACCAGGACGTGCGGGCCAAGCTGACGATGGGCGTGCAGGAATCGCGCGAGGCGGTCCTGAGCGGCCGCGATCAAATGGACATCGGCGTCAAGCAGCTCAAGCACGCCAGTGATTCCTATGAACGCAGCAAATTCCGGCTAAAAGAAGCGCCAAACATCAAGGACCGCTCGCCCAGCGAAGTGTTGTTGTCCATCCGCGCTTTGAACGCCGCCAATCTGGCCTACCTGATGGCCATCCGCGATTACGACAAGGCCCAGCTGCGGCTGGCGATCTTGACTGGGGCCATCGGCAGCAAGGTTGATTGAGTTGGTAGGACGGCCTTCCCAGGCCGTCCTTGACGCGGGACGGCCTGGGAAGGCCGTCCTACTAACTGTTTACCCTCGCCGATTGACCGGCCGCGTTATAATGACCTTGCGGACATTGGCTTTTCGTCATTCCTCGCAAGGTCAGCTATGCGTGTGCAACTTCGGATTGTGGCCGGTTCCCTGCGCGGGCGGAAGATCAATAGCCACGTCAGCCCCGAGCTGCGGCCGACACCGCAAATGGTCCGTGAGGCCCTGTTCAGCATTCTCGGCAACGCGGTGCCCGAGCGGCCTTTTTTCGATCTCTTCGCCGGCACCGGCGCCAACGGCCTGGAAGCCATCAGCCGTGGCGGCAGTTTCGTCTATTTCGTGGAACGCGACTTTCGGCTCGCACAAGAGATCGACAACCACCTCAAGGCCTTCGGCGTCGCCCACC
>DASRAT010000430.1:0-3581 GCA_035638015.1 Gemmataceae bacterium
TAGGCCGGCCTTCCCAGGCCGGCCTGAGAAGGCCGGCCCACTTAAGTTTGAGGGAGTCGTGTGTCATGGCGAATTGGTTCTATTCTCAGGGCGGCCAGACCCGCGGCCCGCTTTCCAAGGATGACCTGCTTGCGCTGGCCGTCAGCGGTGCTCTCAAGCCGGGCGATCTGGTTTGGCAGGAGGAAAAAGGTCGCAATGTCGGGTCAGCGGCTGCGGCGGTGATTGACTTCGCCATGGTAGCCCGAAGTCGGCAGCAACAGCCCGAATGGATTCAGGACGTGGCCCAGGTAGAAGAGGCCCGCGGACCGTTGATACAGCCATTGGTTCCGACGCAGGAGGTGCCGACCTGGTTGAACGACATGCGGCTCTGGTATGGCCTGGAGATTACACCAACTCCACCCAGCGTGCCTTTGCCCCCGCCAGTAGCCCCAACTCCGCCGCCGTCGCCTGCTCCACCGGCTCTCGCTGTGGCATTGCCTCCTTCCGCACCGGCGGCTGAACCGCTTCCAGTAGCGCTGCCGGTCGCCAAATTTGCCCCGCCCCGGAAAACGACGCACGTCCCCACAGCGAAACAACCCACCAAAGTGAAGCCGCTGCCGCCTGCCGTTAGCCCCTCGGCGATTCCTGTGGTGGCTACTCAGCCACCGCCCATCGCCGCGAACACCGCCGCCACCATGGAAGCCAGTCCCAGTGCGGTGGACATTTTGGCGAAAAAAGCCCTTGCGGAAACGGGCTTTGATCTTCGAACCGGCCTGATTGTAGACGCGGCGCGCTTTCGCGAGTGGAAAAAACAGCAAGCCGAAACCACCACGCCCAACAATTTCTCGACCAACGCCTCGCTCATGGAAGTGTTTCGTCAGGCCCGCATCGCCGTCGAGCGCTGGGTGGATGACGAGGCGAATCGCCGGCTGATCATGAAAAGCAAGTTTGCGGACATTGTTAATTCGCCCCAACTGGAGGCGGTCTTGGAGCCGTTTGTTGAATACGGGCCAGTGATGAAAGAGAAGTTGCTGAAACACTTGGATTTCATGGTGGAAAACCGGCGTAGTTATTATTCGGCTTGTCCCGGCTAACGGCCGGCGAGTCTGAAACGGCGCCGCGCTTTCAGTTTGCCGGGTTTTTGTTGCATGCAAGGCCCAACTTGCCGATAATCCGAAGCATCCTTGCGGTGAGTCGTAATTAGTTGGAGAACTCCCATGCGCTTTCGCCAATGTGCAAAACTGCTTGTTGCAGCCGGTTTCACGCTACTCGTTGGCGCCTTCGCACAATTCGTGGGCGCCCAGGACCAGCCCAAAGACGCCCCCAAAATCCAGACCCGCAAGTACGACTTCAAGGAAGCGGGCAAGCAGATGGAATACTGCGTGTTCGTGCCTTCCAAATACGCCAAGGACAAAAAAACGCCGTTGATTGTTGTCTTGCATGGCCTGCTCGGCACGCCCCAAATGATTCTCGGCTACAAGGGCATGACCGATTTGGCGGAGAAACACGGTTACATCCTGGCTGCCCCCATGGGTTACAACCCCGTCGGGTGGTACGGCGCCAAGCCCGTGCTCAAGATCAAAGCCGATCCGGAAAATCTTGGCGAGCTGAGCGAAAAGGACGTGATGAATGTCCTGGCGCTGGCCCGCAAGGAGTTCAACGTTGACGACAATCGCATCTATTTAATGGGCCATTCGATGGGGGGCGGCGGCACCTGGCACCTCGGCATCAAATATCCCGACATTTGGGCCGGACTGGCGCCGATCGCGCCGGCCACGGCGATGGACCCCGCGGAACTGAAGAAGATCACGCACATTCCGGTCATGCTCGTGCAAGGCGACAAGGACACGCTGGTGCCGCCCGCGCCGGCAAGGCTGTGGGCCGCGAAGATGAAAGAGCTGAAGATGACCAGCGAATACATCGAGGTTGCCGGCGGCGACCACATGAACGTGGCCACAACCGAATTGCCGAAAATCTTTGAGTTTTTCAACAAGCATCAGAAGCCAGCTAAAACGACGCCAATCGCCAAGTATTTGTTCGCTCCCAGCCAACCCGTTGACGGTTACACTCTTGTCAAACCAGAAACGCTTTACACCAAACAAAGGGGATTTGGTTTCGATTGCGGCTCTAAGGTGACAGCCGTTGCGCAAGGCCGGGCCAATCCATTGCACCGCGGCTATTGCACCAGTGACGGTCCAATGTACTTCTCGGTCGCGCTGCCCGAAGGCAACTACGATGTTACCGTGACACTTCGTCCTTTGGGAGGACCAGCAACCGTGCGCGCCGAGTCGCGGCGTCTCATGCTCGAAAACCTCCAGCCCGGCACCGATGGCCTCGTGACTCAGACGTTTACCACCAACATTCGCACGAGCAAGCTGAAAAATGGCGGCGAGGTCAAGCTCAAAGATCGTGAGCTTAAGGGGCCGCTCAGCAGTCCCGCATTGCACTGGGACGACAAGCTTACCGTGGAGGTGCGAGGTCAGGGGATTGGTTTGGTTGCCTTGGAGATCGTCAAAAACGACAGCGCCATCACCGTCTATCTCGCCGGCGATTCCACGGTCACCGATCAAACGCAGACCAACGAAACCTTCACCAGCTGGGGCCAAATGCTGACGCGGTTTTTCAAACCGCATGTGGTGTCGATTGCCAACCACGCCGAATCGGGCGAAGCGACAACCAGCTTCATTGGCGCCAAACGGCTGGAAAAAATCACCGACACGCTGAAGAAGGGTGACTACCTGCTCATCCAATTTGGCCACAACGATCAAAACCAGATGCGTGACATTCCGACTTACAAGAAGACGCTGCAGCGCTATCTGGCCGAGGCGCGCAAACGCGAAGCCATTCCGATCTTGGTGACGCCGATGCGGCGACGCACTTTCGACAACGCGGGCAAGTCCACCAACACGCTCGGCGACTTTCCGGACGCGGTGCGGCAACTCGCCAAGGAAGAAAAGGTGATGCTGATTGATCTCAACCTGTGGAGCAAGGATTTCTACGAGGCGCTGGGGCCGACGAATTCGCCGACTGCGTTTGCGCCGATGGATAACACGCATCACAATCTTTATGGGGCGTTTGAGTTTGCAAGGTACATCGCGGAGGTGATCAAGCGGAGCGATCTGCCGTTGGCGAAGCATGTGATAGATGATTTGCCGGCGGCGAATTTCAAGGGACCAAAAAAATAATCACGAAAAAACGAAAAACGAAAACACGAAATAAACCTGTCTTTTTCGACTTTTCGTGTCTCGTGTTTTCGTGATTCTCTTCCGAGACTGGAGCAACCATGAAACCTTTGCTTTGTTCACTATCGCTTCTATCCTGCCTCACCCTGGCCGCCGCTCTGTCGGCCGCGCCGCAAGAGAAAGGCATGGGCAACCAGACCGACTGGATCGATGCCACCACCGGCCATCGCATCATCCGCCTGTCAAGCGGCGATGGCTCCAGTCTCTATTTTCATGACAACACCTACACGCCCGAAGGCGACAAGTTCATTTACAACTCCAAGGCCGGCATCGTCGTCGTCAATCTCAAGACGCTCGGCACCCAGCCGGTCGATTCCAAGGTGATCGTGCCGGGCGCCAGCGCCATCGGCATGGCTCGCA
>DASRAT010000431.1:0-4263 GCA_035638015.1 Gemmataceae bacterium
GCCTGGCCAAGCAAGCGCGACGCGGTGTCATTTACACCGTTGCCCCATCGTACAAAGACGTGAATGTGATCTGGGCCGGCACCGATGACGGTCTGATCCATGTCACCCGCGATGGCGGCAAATCCTGGCAAAACGTGACGCCGCCCGGGGTCACCTCATGGAGCAAGATCTCCGTGATGGACGCGGGCCGCCATGATGCAATGACTGCGTACGCTGCCGTTAACTGCATCAGGCTCGACGATCAAAAGCCGCACCTTTATCGCACGCACGACGGCGGCAAAACCTGGAAGAAAATCGTCAATGGTTTGCCAAACGATCCGGTCAACGCCGTTCGCGAAGATCCTGTCCGCAAGGGTTTGCTCTATTGCGGCACCGAGCGCGCGGTTTACGTTTCCTTCAACGACGGAGACGATTGGCATCCACTGCGGCTTAACATGCCGGCAACTTCGATTCGCGATTTGGTGGTTCACCAAGACGATGTGGTAGTCGGCACGCATGGCCGTTCGTTTTGGATTCTCGATGACATCACACCGCTGCGGCAGCTGGACGCGAAGGTGGCCACCACCGACGCGGTTTTGTTCAAACCGCAGGTCGCCACGCGGGTGCGCTGGAACGTCAACACCGACACTCCGCTTCCGCCCGAGGAGCCGGGCGGACAGAATCCTCCGGACGGGGCCATCATCAACTATTACCTCGCTGGCGACGCCAAGGGACCGTTGACTCTGGAAATCATCGACGCCATGGGCCGCTTGGTTCGGCGTTATTCAAGTGACGACAAGCCTGAAAAAGTGGATGCCAACAGCCTGTCCATTCCGACGTATTGGATTCGCCCGCCGCAGATTCTGTCTGCCAAGGCCGGCTCGCATCGCTTCCTCTGGGACCTGCACTTCGCGCCCAATCCCGGCCCGCGCAGCTACCCCATGACGGCGATCTACAAGGACACCGCGAGCGGTCCGGTGGGGCCCTGGGTGCATCCCGGCAACTACACGGTCAAGCTCACAATCGCCGGCAAAAGTTTCGAGCAACCGCTGACGATCAAAATGGACCCGCGCGTCAAAACACCCGCGGGCGATTTGCAAAAACAACATGATCTGTCGATGCAATGCTACGACGGCATGGCTCAGGTGCGTGAGACACTGGAGCAAATTCGCAAGTTGCGCAAAGAACTGGCCGACCGTCAAGTGAAAGCCGGTAAAGGTCCGCTGGCGGACGCCATCGCGGCATTGGACGCGAAAGCTGCTGCGCTCGACGCGCCTGGTGGCGGCGGCAAAGGCATGAAGGGCGGCAAAGGGCCGATGGGCGGCGGCGACAAATCATTGGCCCAGCTCAGCGGCGAGATGAACACGCTCATGAATCTGCTGCAGGGGTCCGACATGACGCCTACGGCGACAGCCGTGACGGCATGCGCGGACGTGCAGAAGGGACTTGCCGCGATAATGGGGCGATGGAATGAGCTGCGCGGTCAAGATTTGAAGGTGTTGAATGAGCAGTTGCAAAACGCAAAGCTGGCGCCGATTGGGCAATAGGAAAATAAGTGGCTATGGCCTTAGCTTAGAACGCCTAAAACATTGACGAGCGGCGGGGTTTATCCCCGCCGGGACAAGCCCGGCGGCTCGTCAATCTTTTACTCTTTGTGCTGTTATGAACCTCGTCGCCTTCTACCAGTGCCAAACCCCCGACAACCTCGGCCGCCGCCTGTCCGATTACTGGACCTGGAATCACGACCGCCTGGAGGAAGTCCACAACTTCATCCAATGGATGTTCCCCTTGATGGAGCCAAGCAACTTCAACGCCTCGGCCCCGACGCTCGATGCCCAAAGCATGGCCGAGTTTCGCAACCAACCTGCAATTCAGCAAAACCTCCTGAAGTCGTTGGAGGTGATGCTCGATTTCTATGGGTTCACGTTGGATCGCGTGGGCAAGTCGGTCACGCCGGCGGCACATTTCCACGAGCGGGCCGACAACTGGTTGTTTCCCAATGACCACAACCATTTGCGGATCACGCGCATCCTGAAATGCCTGACACTGTGCGGTCTGGGCGACTATGCGACGGCGTTTCACGCCGCGCTTTTGCATGTGTCGACGCCGACCAATGTAACGACCGCGACACTGCGGTTTTGGAATGATGCCGTGCGCTGATATGGCAAAGAATGTTGGAGTGGAGGTGGGCCTGAAACGAGGCGAGTGCCGCTAGGCCGATGTATTCTCTCCCCCCGCAGACAGGGACGCCCAAGTGTATGACTTGAGCCCACAGGGAGAGTGGAATACACCGGCCCAACAGCCCGGCGGCACACCAAACGCGCACGCCGGCGGAATACCTAACGACCTTTTTTCATAAGCTTGTTGATCGCATCTTTCCTGGCCGCCGGGTCCTGGAGGTTTTTGAACAGATCTTGGATGGCCGGGTCGAGGTTGTTGGGGTCAAACCCCTTCTTTTGGCCAATTCCCCCCGCGCCACCTGCACCCCCGGCGCCTCCGATGCCACCGACGCCGATTCCCCCAGCACTGAACTTGAACTCGTCACCGAGCATCTCGGCATAAAGCCGGCGTTGCTCGGCGGTCAGCACTTCCTTGATATTATCGGTCGTTTCCTTGGTAATGGCCTGGATTTGTCCTTGATTGCCGCCGATACCTTTGCCGCCTTTGGCCTCGGCCTGAAGGTCAGCCTTCTTTTTTTCAGCGTCGCTCAAAATAGTTTTGATTTCTTTTCTCTGATCATCGGTCATTTTCAGCTCGTCCTGGATGGTGACGTCGCCGAAGGCCGTGTAATCGCGACTTTGCAGGCTGATTTGCTTGAGGCGTTTCAGCTGATCGGGCTCCAATACCTTGGCCAATGCCTCCAAATATGCGGCGGGGAGCTTGTCTTCCTGCTCCTTGGTAAGCTTGATTTCTTTCTTGACATCTTTGTTGGTCAGCAAGAGCGCGGGGTCGTACTGCTGCTTGCCCATCACGCCACCGATGCCGCCGATGCCTCCAGGCTGTTGGCCAACGACCAGCTGAACTGCCACACAAGCGACCAACGTGACTACGGTGAGCTTGCCAAAATTACGCATGGATAAACCTCCTCGAATGCAAACGGGACTGTGACATAACTCCTCGATCGATGTTTGCCAAGGCAATTCCCAAGCAGTCCAGTTCGCAGCGGTCGGATGCTCAGTCCGACCCGCCGGGATTAGACGAATGGGAAACCCCTCCTATTTGATCGCAATGGCCTGAAAACCGGTTTTGTCAAAATCGTGTAGCCACGGATTAGTTCCGATGTTACCCGCCTATTACAAACAACAATCGCTGCAATGCTAAATACCTCGCCGCGGCCCCGGGGGTTTCAATTCACGGGCGAAGTAGCCGATGGGTCAATTATTTTCCAAAGCAATAGAATCCGGGTCGTCGAAGGTAGCGAAATCCATGTCATTTCGCAAGGCTATTGCCGCTTTTCGCGGACTGGCGGGCCCCTTGATATGCTGTGCCGCTCCTTCAAGGGGCGCCGAAAAGTCCATTTGAGCAGCTTCCCTGGCGAGCGATGAGAACGCCTGATCCCATGCGGCATTGGACAGGCGCTCACTCCAGGCTGTGTCGGGCAATGCGGGGACCAGGCTCGCCAAGTAGCGCGCCAACGGCAGTTTTGGAGGTTCCAGATTGGCAAGTACCTGCGCAAGCGCTGCCGAGTCCGGTGCTTTGCTCACGGTGACTTGCCCATCCACACCCACGTCGACGCCGTCCGTCACCGCAGGGTGCAATACTAATGTTCCCTGGGAATCCGACGCCGCTGTCACATAGGCGTGCCGGCCTGTGGGGTTCACCTGGCGCACCAGGTTGAGCATCGTCGGCCCTGGCGGCGCCGCGGCGTTCACATGCAAGGTAAGGGTCACCAAGCTCCCACCCTTTGGACTCGAGATCGGCGTGGCGCCGAAGAGGTCAATGCCGATTTCGCCCGTTTGGCTGTTGACCGCCGTGATGAGCCGCCAGCCGCTGACGGAGGTCGGCACCGTGCCCAAATGCACGTCTGCCGCCGACACCGTGAAAACGCGCGGGTCGTAACGCAGTGCAACGACCGCCTCCATGAGGCCCGTGCTGCCTTGCGGTTTTGCCGTGTCAATTTCAACGGGAATCGTAATCGCAGCGCCCTGGACCGCTACCAAATTGACGGGCACGCTCAAAGTCGGATCAGGCCCCGTCGAATTGATGGTCAGCCCTGCCGGTATGGGCGGCAAGCGCGGTTGCGATGTGCCCGAGACATAGGCACTCATCAGTGAAACGTCGCCG
>DASRAT010000432.1:0-3445 GCA_035638015.1 Gemmataceae bacterium
GGGCATGCCCATGCCATGTTCGGGTAACTTCGCCGACGTTTATCGTGTCGTCTGCCAGGCAACTCAGCACACCTATGCCGTCAAGTGTTTCACGCGGCAAATCCCCGGTTTGCGTGAACGTTACCAGCAAATCAGCAAGTACCTTGAGCAAGTCAAATTGCCCTTCATGGTGGGCTTTACTTTCCTCGATAAGGGCATTCAGATCCGCGGCGACTGGTACCCCATCCTCAAGATGGAATGGGCCGAAGGGATGCCGCTCAACCAGCTAGTCAAGAACCATCTCGACAAGCCGCAAGTGCTGGAAAAGCTCTGTCAAATGTGGGTCAAGCTCGCCGCGCGGTTGCGTGAGGCCAATCTTGCCCATTGCGACTTGCAGCATGGCAATGTGTTGCTGGTGCCCGCCGCCAAGACCGGCATGCTTGGCATGAAATTGGTCGATTACGACGGCATGTGCGTGCCCGCACTCACCATGCTGAAATCGCTGGAAGTCGGTCATCCCGGCTATCAACATCCCCAGCGAGCGCGAGAAGGCATCTTCAGTCTGGACGTGGACCGCTTTTCTCACCTGGCAATTTACACGGCTTTGCGCGGTCTTTTGTCCGGCGGCCAGGAGCTGTGGCAGCGCTATGACAACGGCGACAATCTGCTATTTTGCCAGGACGATTTCAAAAAACCCCAGGAATCGGCGCTGCTCAAAGAATTGCAACAACGGGAAGACCCCGAAGTTCGCCGCCTTGCGGAAGCCGTGAGCAAAGCCGCTCAGCAGCCACTGGAGCGAACGCCATTGTTAACGGAATTGGTTAGCCCCGACAAACCTGCGGCTGCCACGAAAGTCACAAAGACCGTGGCTGCAGTCCCGGCAAAGCCACCCATTTCGCCTGCCCGTGATGCGGAACACCGGCCGCCGACGCCTTTTCATGCGCTGGCCTCAAACAAGCGACCCGTTCTGTGGGCCGCTTTGGGATTCTTAGGCGGAATCGTGTTGGTCGGAGGCGCAGCGCTGGTTGCGGTCATTGTTTTTTTGAGCATGAGAAACCAGGACGACAGTTCCAAACCGGCTCCCGTGATTGCCGCTGGCGGCAACCAAACCGCCAAGAAACAGGATGACGCTTTGCCGGTTGACTCAAAAACATCGACCCCTTCGGCCAAGTCGCCACCGGATACCAGCACTGAGGCCGCTCCGAAAAAGCCGACAACCACGACGGCCAAGGAACCGCCCCCAAAAGTCGGCACGACGATGCCGCCTTCTGAAAAGCCGCCGGTGGTGCCGGTTAACGCCGCGGGCTGGCTGAATTTGCTGTCGGTGATTGACCCCGCGAAACACCGGGTGCGTGGCATGTGGGAATGGGACGGCACTGTTTTGGTCTCGGATGAAAACAGCAATACGCGCCTACAAATACCCTTTGCCCCTGGCGAAGAATATGTGTTGCACGTGACCGCGCAAACAACCGCCCCCAAAGCTCAACTCACCATCGGTCTGGCTTTGCCGCTCACGCAGGTCATGGTCGATATTGACAGCAACACGGCACCGAAACCCATCAGCGGCCTGGTTTTTGTGGACAAAAAAAATCTGAACGCCACCAAACTGGCCAGGGAAGGTCCCTTCCTGGAATTCGGCAAACCCAACGAAATTGTCTGCACCGTGGGCGCTGGCACGATTACCGTCACCGTCAACGGCAGGCCCGTCGTTGAGTGGGATGACGATTTCACCAGGCTGGCGATGCCCACGACCTGGTGGGTGCCCAACAGCAGAGCGTTGACCATTGGCAGTTCGTTTTCGCCTGTGAGATTTAGCCGCATCGAATTGAAGCCGCTGGCGGGCGCTGGCCAGGCCTTGGCAGGCATGGCCTTCGACGGCCAGGAAAAATTCATCAGGGCCAAATCCCTTCCCGAACGACTGCTTGGCAGCGAATGGAAAAACTCCAACAACGACGTGTTGGTTTGGGAACCGTCGGGACAGGTGTATTACAACGGCACCTTGCGCACGATGCAACTCATCGATGAAAAAACGCTCATCATCCCCCTCGACGCCGGCCGGCGCGAAACCCTGACGTTTAACGCCGAGACAACCGCTTTCGAGCAAACGAGCACTTCCGGCCCCGCCGCTCGGCCGTTGTACAAAGGCACGCGCATGCCTGCTGGCGAGTGGTACGACGTCCGTGTCGCCGCCGTGATCGATGGCAAAGACGAACTGACAATCACTCCCAATGAAATGCGCTGGCAAAGCATCGCCGGCAAACCTGCCACCAAAGTCAAAATCAACAGCTTCGATTGGGCGGTGGACAAGAACCCGGTCAGAACTTACACCGCCGTGTCGGCCTTGTTCGGCAAGCAATTTGAGCTGAATACGATGAAGCTTGTCAAACTGACCGGTGTCGCCCAGGTGACCTTGGCCCCGGCCAACGACGAATCGGTTACCGTTGTCTTCAGCAATCCCAACGCCAAAAAAGGCGAGAATTGCGACATCAAACTCAGTTTCCGGATCGGCGACAAGCCCAAAAACACCGTCACGGAAACTGTGCGGATGGCGGGCCATTCGGCGCAAATCGCCGACCTGGCGATCTCCGCGGATGGCAAGTATGCCGCCTCGGGCGGCCAGGACAAGACGGTGCGGCTGTGGGAGATTGCCACGGGTAAACTGCTCTGGACGTGGTCCGAGCATACTGCGCCGGTCGTCAATGTTGGCTTCGTACGCAAAGGATCGGCCGTGGTTTCTTGCGGCAATGACGATGCGTTGTTTCTTGTCGATGTCGCCTCGGGAAACAAACTGTTCGGCGACAAGTTCCCCGGCAAACTCAAAGGCCGGCTGCAACCCTCGCCGGACGGCCAGGCCTTTTTGGTTGTTGGCAACGACAGGATCGTTCGTTCCTGGAGTGCCCAAAATTTCCAGACTGCCGACGTTATGAAAATCCAGGCGGAGGCGAATAAAAACATTTGGCTGCTGGCGATCACAAACAATGGGACACGCGCCCTGTCCACGAGCGACGACGAAACGGTCCGGGTTTGGGATCTGGCCGCTCGCAAGGAGAGCTTTCGCCTTTACACCAAGAGCATCGCGGAAACCGGCACGTTTTCCAGCGATGGATTGATCGCGGCCACGGTGCTGCGCAAAAGCAACATCATCGTGTTCTGGGACATGAAAACCGGCAAGCAGCTGCGTCAAAGCCCGCCCATGTCCGGCGGGGCGCCGATATTCGCCCTGGCTTTTTCGCCCGATGGTCGCCGTGTAGCCTCCGGACACGCCGACGGAACTCTGCGTTTGTGGGACATGGACACGATGCGGGAGATCGGCCAATTCAAAGGCCAACCCGGCGCTGTTCGCAAGCTCCGGTTCACCCCGGAAGGAAACCGGTTGGTCAGCGCCGACCAGGACAACATCATCCGCGTTTGGACGTTGCCAAAATAGGCGTCTTTTTTTGTAGGCCGGCCTTCCCAGGCCGGCCTG
>DASRAT010000433.1:0-5982 GCA_035638015.1 Gemmataceae bacterium
CGTAAGGCAGAATATTGCCGGTCAAGGTTGGCTGGGCGGTGAAAAGGATCTGGTTGTTGGCGGCGCCCAGGCCGGTGCCGGTAAAGTTGACGGTGGCTCCCGCCGAGCGGGTCAGGGCGGAACTGGTCAGCGCGAGCGTGCCGGCCGTGCCCGTGGGCGTGGTCGTGATGGTGGAGTTGCCGCTGTTGATCGAGATCGCCCCGATGGTTTCCGTTGAACTGTTGTTGCTCGCGCCGACGTACTTGAAGGTGCCGCCGTTCATGGTCAGCGCCATGTCGTCGGAGAGGCGATTTGGGCTGCCCAGCGTGGTCGTACTGGTGTCATCCAACGTGAAGGTAGCGCCGGTGTTGACCGTGATGCTGCTGCCTGAAACTCCCTGGATGCTTCCTGGGCCGGACGTGAGGGGCGTGACGCCGGTCAATGCGCCGCTCACGGTCAGGCCGCCGCCGGCAACCGTGACGGCCAATGGGATGTTGACGCCGGAAACGGGGGCGGTGATCGTCACCGTGCCGGTGTTGCCGGCCGTCAAGCTAATGATCGAGTTAGCGGCAAAGCCGGTGTTGTCCATCTGCAGGACGGCGTCATTGCTGTTGGCAATGGTGATGTTGCTTGACGTGGCGAAATCGATTTCGCCCACGACAGCGCCGGGGGTGTCGAACACGGCCGTTTGCGGGCCGGCATAGCTGCCGGAGAAAATGGCGATGTCGCCGGGTGACGAGGGGTTGCCCGTGTTCGGCGACCAGTTGGCGCCGTTGCTCCAGTTGGTGGTCGCACCCAAACCGGTCCACGTATACGTGGTCAGCATGGTGCGCTCTTCGAGGAGCTCCACGAATAGCCAACACGACTTGCGGTCCAGCGGTTTGCGCTGACCCCGTCGAGAAGCCCCGGCATTCCGCCGAACTTGTTGCACTAACTTGCGCCATGAGGAGAGAAACATAAGGCAGCTCGTGTGCTCTTAGAAAAGAAAATTGGACAAATACCGAAGTGGCCCTTCTCCCGTTTAATGCAGATAAACGCGCGGTATCCGCATCTGGACGACGACGGACAAACGGCACTAAATCAGACTACGATAGATGCCTTTGCAGGCAGGTCTTGCGAGTTTTTCCGGAAAATCACATTAAACTGGAGTCGACTCACTACCGGAATCGCTTGCGCGGCTGGCAAAAATGCCAAGTTCCTAACGCCGCCTTCTATCGTTGTTAACGGTTCCTTAGCCAAAAGCAAGAAAAATCCACCACAAGTTAACAGTCTCCACCAAATTTACCTGAAAGCCCGTCCATTGCTTGGCCACTGATAGAGGTCAAGCTTGTGTGATGCGGGTCGGTGCATTGCAGGTCTCAAGCTGGTAGGAAGGGAGCAGTTGCCAGTGCCTTCCCTGGCTGAGAAGCCGTTATCTTCCGCAAAATGCCATCAATTAAATGAGACGCGAGTCTCGGAAAATCAGTTCCCCGAATCGACAACACGTCTTTGTCAGCGCTCATTCGCCAACACGCGGTGAGCGCCACGCCACATGAGAAATTGTTTTTAGCAACGGAGGAGAGACCTGGCAATCGTCGCGGCGAAGACAAAATTACCCGCGCGGGCCCGCCGCATCAGCTGACCAAGGCACGCCACATTCTCGCCATGCGCATTGTCTCCCGAATATAAAACTTTTGCGGCAGGCGATGTCCGGCTTGACAACCGCAGCACGCCTCCCCTATCGTTAGGTGCAGATATTTGTGCTGGGATCACTGCCGTCACGACTTGGGCTGTTGCAAATCTGGCAAACCGCCCACGCGGCCAATCCGGCATGCGGATTCAACCATTTCCTTCAACTTTGTTTCGCCCGTTTTCCAATAATTGCCCGGTCAAGTCTGACATGAACGCTTGCGGCAACTTTCTCATGGCGCCCAGCGCCGTTGCTCGAAGACGCGAATCACATTGTGTTCCGTTCAAATCTTCTGGAGGAATCCGCCATGTGCCAACCACTTTTTGATGACATCCATGATGTCCAGGAGCGGATCGCGCAGGCGACGCATGTGCTGGTGTGCCTGGACTACGACGGCACGCTGACGCACTTCACTGCACATCCGATTGGCGCGCACCTGTCGCCGCACATGGAGCGCGTGTTGATGTCGCTGGCCGAACACGGCCACGCCACGCTGGCAATTGTCAGCGGGCGCGATCGCAACGATCTGCAAAACCGCGTGGGCATTCCGGGAGTGACCTACGTGGGCAACCACGGTTTGGAAATTAGCGGTCCCGGTTACTTGTTTGTCGAGCCGATGTCGGCCTCGCATGTTGCCGCCTTTCAGGCGCTGACCGACCAATTGAGCGAGGAACTACAATCGATCAATGGCGTGATAGTTGAAAACAAGGGACTGACGATCAGCGTGCATTATCGTCAGGTTCATCAGGGCGAGTGGGCTGAAGTGGGCCGGCGTGTGGCTGTCGTACTGTCCGGCGCCAGTTACGGCTTCGTCATGACGCGGGGGGAAAAGGTTTTCGAGATCCGGCCCGCGGTCGGCTGGAACAAGGGCAACGCGCTGCACTGGATTGAGCAACAGCTGGCAAAGCCCGGCATGTTGATGATCTATGTCGGCGATGACGTGACGGATGAAGATGCGTTTCGGGCCATTCCGGACGGCATCACGGTCAAGGTGGGCGACGGCTCGGCGACGGCGGCCCGCTACAAATTGGAAGGGACAGCGGATGTCCGGAAGTTTGTGGAGTGGCTCGACGAGGAACTGGAACGCAAGGCGTTGCACCACGCGGAGGCGTTGGCCGAAGAGGTGGATATGGAAGCGACGATTTATTAGATCCGAGGCGCAATAAAAAAAGTAGGCCGGCCTTCCCAGGCCGGCCAGAAATCTGGCCGGCCTGGGAAGGCCGGCCTACATGTCTAAACTCAGCGCGGGATGCGCGGTTGCAGTTCGCCGCGGAACTCCATTGCTTCTTCTTCGTTGATGATCACCCGCGTCGTTATCATGAGGAACATTTCGCGCTCCTGGGGTTCATAGGAGACTTGCCTGAAATGCTCGCCTACCACGGGCAGCCGCCAAAGTAACGGCGTCTTGCTTTCTTTACGCGCTTCGGTGGTGGTCTTGCCCAGGTGGAAAAGGGCGGTTTGGCCGTCGCCGAGGTCAATGACCTTCTCCAGCGTCAACGATTCCACGAACTGCTTGTCCGTGTTTTTACTGTTGATCGCCGTGGTCACGAAGCTGAACTTCGAGCGGACATTCTGGCAGGCCTCCGAGACCACCGGCGTTATCGTCATGAAGACGCCGTAAGGCACGCGGGTGCGGCATTGCAATGGAATCGCCTGGCCATTGACTTGTTCGAAATCCACGCCGATGACTTCGACCTCGTCGCCGACGTTGATGTTGGCGGTTTGGCCGTTGAAGACGGTGATCTTGGGCGCTTGCATGACGTTGGTGCGGCGGTCGCCCTGGGCAGCTTCCAGAAACATGGAAAGCTGCACGTCACTCAAATAGGTGACGCCGTCCACCGACTTTGTTATCGCCAAGCCGCCATCGGCGCCAAGCGTGCCTGGGTAGCCGCCTTCGCTCATGACCTGCTCCGCGAATTCCGGGGAGACACTGACGAGGCGCGTTTCGACGGCGACTTCGACGTTCTGGAGCTTGCGCAAGGACGCCAACAATTCGGCGATTTGTTCCTGGTTGGCGTCGGTTTGGTTGACTACCAACGCATTGCCGATGGGATAGTATTGGATGCTCGCGGGGCCGCCGACGTCACTCCACGACTGAGGCTCAATGGCGCGGGTGATGAGGCGGATCAGCTGCTCTTCCAGCGTTTGCTGGCCGCTGGGTCTTGGCGCCTGGGGACAAGGACACGTGCTGGGCATCGGCGAGGAGCACCCACTGCAGGTTGACTGTTGGCCGATCGCATGTTGCCAGCGGGCCTCGGCGCTTTCGATTTGCAAGGACTTGTAGTTATCGATGGGGATGATCAGGTCGGCGACGGGGTAGATGCGGGTCACAAGCTTGGGGCATTCCGCTTCGGGCGTGGACTCGGGGACCGGCGCCTTGTCGATGTTTTTGACGTCGATGAACCAACCGGCGATTTCGTTGGTGCAGTAGTTGGCGAGGTCCTTGACGCACGAAAATGTTTCTTTGGTTCTCCACAACATGCGCAACATGCTGGCCTGGACAGTTTTCGCTTCCTTGACGCGAATGACAATGTCCTTGTATTCGCTATTGAAGGCGTCGTCTCGGTCGATGACGGTCACCGTGGGCCGTTCTTGCGTGTCAAACAGCCCTGAACGCGCTAGGTTGATTTCGCTCGCGCGCAATGCGGGGTAATCGAGAGGCTGGCCGGGGCAGAGGTCCACAAAACTCAAGATGTGGTCGCTTTGGGTCAATTCGTTGCCAGCGATGAACAGTCCGCCGACTTTGTGGGGCTGCTCCGCGGCAGGCGTCGGTTGGTCTTCGACATCGAACAAACCGGCACGAAGGGGGCCCGAGCCTTGGCGAAGCGGTGGGAAGCAAGTCGCCTTGCAGGGGCGCCGCATGTCCGTCAGCACCTTGGCCACCAATTCCTGATTCTCCGCCGTTTGCCGCACCACTAGCCCATAGCCGACCGGGTAGAACTGCACATTTGCCTCACCGCCCTGGTCTTCCCAGGATGCCGGGTCCACCAGATTGCGAACGAGCGTCATCAAGGATTCTTCGGTTGTTTTGCTGCCTTGGGTAGAGTCTAGGGGAATCACCAAATCGGCGACGCCGTAGACCGCCACGACCATTTCGGGCGTTTCGGCGGGTGCGGCGTGGGCTGTGCCAATCAGCAGGCCCCAAGAGCAAATGAGTGCAAATAACGCGGTCGCCAAGCGGGATAAGGTCATGGTCTCTCCTTTCGAGACAAGACGGGGTCTCGTTCAGAGAGGGGCGATAGCGGGAATGGGGGGAAAACTCAAGGGGAAGTCGAAGTAGGGTGGGTGGAGTCTTCGGATCCCACCACTCGCGAATGGTGGGTTCCGAAGACTCCACCCACCCTACAAAGCGGCGATTTAGATGGGCACCATGTTGTCGTCCTTGTCGAATTCCATCGGTTTGGGCGAACCCAGGACGGTGAACTCGGCCGGGCTGTGGCGCACCGTGAGACACGCCTCGGACACTTCCACTTCCTCGACTTTGAGGGTGTTGCGGATGTGCATGACGCGGGCCTCCTCCGCGGGGCGGGTGCCGATGATCTTGAGGGCGGCCTCAATCACTTCGCGATCGGTGTCAAAATGGACCGGGGTGTTGGCGCTGTCGGGATACCCGGCGGTCAGGCAGTTGATGACGGTGGCCTTGTAGTTCATGGCCTTGACCAGGCGCGTGGTCGTGAAATCGGCGAGGCCGATGCCGGAGGCGTTGCCGTGCGTGTGAGCCGAAAGGCCGCGCACGAAAATGAAGCGCATGCTGGGCTGATTGTTGAGCGAATGCGAGCGGATGGCGCGTTTGCGGCCGACGACGTTGGTGTCCATGCCGGAGCCACTGATTTCTTTGCCGATTTCATCGACGATCAACAGATCGGCTTCTTTGTAGGGCAGCCGCGGCAGCCACTGGCGGGCCTTGACTAACAGCGCTTCTTCGCGGGTGAAGATATCGGCGGGATTGACGGCTTCGATCAGAGCGGTGTCGTCGTAAGAATTCTCGACAAGGCCCAGGCCGAAAGCGATTTTGCCCTTGGCCAGCATGGTGCGGGCTACTGAACGAACCACTTGATCGTAGGGTTGCTCCAGGAGAATACGGTGGGCGGCCAGCGCTCCGACGTGTTTGCCCAGGCCGATCATCATCATCTTGCAAAAGCCGCTTTCGATGGGGCCCTGGAAATTGGTGTGCGGCTTGATGCGGGCGACGACGCCGATGTGATCCGCCTCGGAGGCGTGCTTGTCGAGGTAAACGGTATGGCCAACATCGCAATTGCCGAGGTCGATGACTTCCATCGAGGCTTTGATCGGTGCGCCGACGAAGGCTTCGGTGATGCCGTAGCTTTCGAGGA
>DASRAT010000434.1:0-3114 GCA_035638015.1 Gemmataceae bacterium
CAGCTTCTCGTGATCGATCCCCAGCACGTGCAGCAGCGTGGCGTGCAGGTCGTGAATGGAGACGCGATCCTCTACCGCCTTGAAACCAAATTCGTCAGTCGCGCCGTAGCAGACGCCGCCCTTGAATCCGCCGCCGGCCATGAACATGGTGAAGCCGTAGGGGTTGTGATCGCGGCCGTCGCCGCTTTCGGAGACCGGCGTGCGGCCGAATTCGCCGCCCCAGACGACGGCCGTTTCGTCCAACAGGCCGCGGCGTTTGAGGTCGCGAATCAGGGCGGCGGAGGCGCGGTCCATGTCCGGGCAACGGTTGCGCAGGTTTTGGTTGATGCGACTATGGTCGTCCCAAGGTTGGCCGGGGCCGTAGTAGACGTGCACGGTGCGGACACCGCGTTCGACTAGACGCCGGGCGAGCAGGCAGCCGTTGGCGAAATGCGTCGTGCCGTATTGTGCCCGGATGGAGGCAGGCTCGCCGCGCAGGTCGAAAGCGCTCATGGCTTCGGATTGCATGCGAAACGCGGTTTCCATGGCCTGGATGCGGGATTCGAGCATGTCGTCGCCGCCGACCGATTGATCGTGGGCGCGGTTGAGTTGTTGCACGAGGTCCAGTTGTTGCCGCTGGGCCGGCAGGGCGAGTTGCCTATTGCGCAGGTTGGCGATCATCCGCTCGGGATCGGTGGCGTTATCGTCGAACGAGACGCCTTGGTGGCCGGTGGGCAGAAAACCGCTGCGCAGACCGGGCACGCCGCCGCCGCCGGGGGTGAGCACCACGAAGCTGGGCAGGTTTTGGTTTTCGCTGCCCAGGCCGTAGGAAATCCACGAACCCATCGACGGCCGCGTGGCGGCGATGTTGCCCGAATGAAACAGGCTGCGCGCGGGCGTGTGCGTCGGGTTAAAGGTGTACATCGATCGCACAATGCATAGATCGTCCGCCAGGGCGGCAAGGTTGGGCAGCAGCTCGCTGATTTCCAACCCGGCCTGGCCATGTTTTTTGAAAACAAACGGAGACGGCAACAACCCGCCGGTGGTACGTTCGGTGCGCAGATTGACCGATTCAGGCCGCTGGCCGGCGTATTGCCTGAGCACCGGTTTGGGATCGAACATATCGAGCTGCGACGGCCCGCCCGGCAGGAACAGCACGATGTTATGCTTGGCCTTGGCCGCAAAATGCGGCGAAGGATTTTGCGATGTTGCCGAACGGGCTTGCTCCTCGGCCAAGAGGCCGTAGAGGCCGATTGAGCCAAGGCCGGCGGCCGTGGAGCGGATCATTTCGCGGCGAGAGAATGGATGGTTCATGGAAATAAAGAAGTTAATGGACAGATGACCGTAACACTCATTCCTCACCGCGAGTCAGCTTCATCACACTTTCCGTAGTCACGCCAGGGCACGCGGCTCCTCGGGCTCGCTCCAACCAGGCTTCATCGCGGGGACGCACCACGCGCCGTGCCCGGAACTGTTCAACCCAGGCGGCTAGTTCGTCTACCTCGGCGGCACCAAGGCCCTCAATCGCATTCTCTATTTCCTTGATCGTCTTCATGATTGGATAATAATGCAATAAAAGGCGTCTGGCAACGTCGGGTTCGCTAAGGCGATTCTCGAAGGCCTGCTAGCGGCGACGAGTGCTATCGAATCACGCCAACAATAAACTGGATTCCCATGCCACCCGTCTGCGACTACTTTGTTCACTCTTTCTGATATTTGCAATGGCCGCAATGCACACCATCCCACTTGTAGGTGAAACCACATTTCGGGCAAACGAGGCCTTTGCTTCGGGCTTCCTCGGCCTTTTGGGCCTGTGCCAAGTCTCGGGCACGCCTTTCGGCGAGCAGTTTTGTTTCAAAGGCAGCCTGAGCCGCCTTTAGCTCGTGTAAAGGCTTTTTGCGAATACTGTCCACAATGGCCCGAACGTCTGAAATAGGCAAATCGAGCGGAATTGTCTCTTCCAAGAAAGTGCCATCTTCAAGGAAAACACGAATTCTTTTGTCGGTTCCTGGGAATCCTGCATTAGAGACGAAGTAAAATCCACGCTCGAGAAAGGGTACAAGTTCTGTCAGGCCGTCGATGATCTCCTTCTTGGATTCGGTCGCTAGCCCGGCACGGATTTCTGGAAGAAGATCCGGCCGGAAAAATGTCCTCACTCCCTCGTAGGCAAACTGGCGATGCTTTGCAATCTTGTCCTTCATGGCATTGCGCAAGAACTCAAGAATGAAATCTTGCGGAAACGATTTCGGCTGGTACGCGAACCGATACGGAACGTGGGTTATGGCCGTCCATCGGATTTTGCCGTTTGGATGGGAGACAAGCTTCAGGAGCACGTCACGGGCACACTTCCATTTAAGGCCAAAATTAATGAGCATCTGCGTTGCCATTTCGCGAACATGAACATTCAGGGATAGCGCAGCAACCGCAATTGGCTGAAGGTCGCCGGCTGTAACCGTGGACAACTTCTGACACTGTACGTAAGCGTCGAGAGCATCGAATGCAAATTGAACGAGCTTGGGATCCTTAAGGTGCCTCGAAAACCAATTTCGATCCCACCTGAGACGAGTCTTTAGGATTCGATTTTCGTTTTCTGCCATTGCAAGTCCAGACGATCGAAAGCTCGCACCGCTGCAGGTCGTCAGATGGGCCGCCTCACGGCCAAAAAATCACCTCATTCGTGCAAAGCACCGCATGGGCATAATCCGCCATCGGCCGTGTCGCAAGATATTCCCGAGCCAGCTCAAGCTCCTGCTTGCTCGGTTCGCGCGACATCGTCTTGCGGTAAAGTGCCCGAACCTTGGCCGTGACATCCGGTTCCTTGGCAACGCTGGCCGCCAGCGCAATTGCCTGATCGCGCATAAACTGGCTGTTCATAACAAAGAGTTGCTGCAGCGGCGTCGTGGTCGTCTCGCGCCCCGGACTGTGCATCGTTGCTTCAGGAAAACCGTAGAGCAGCAGCAACCCGCTGGAGCGTCCGCGGCTGACGCGGCCGTAAACGGTGCGGCGTTTGTTGCCGGCTTGTTCCACATCCGCGGACGGTCCGCCCATCTTGAGGTCGAGACTGCTGGTCGCTTGCAGAATGCAGTCGCGATAAGCCTCGATATCCAGCCGGCGCGAATTCATCCGCCATAATAA
>DASRAT010000435.1:0-2517 GCA_035638015.1 Gemmataceae bacterium
GAGGGCGACGGGCAGACACTGATCGATGAATTCGGCGCCAAGTTCAATACCAAGTGCCTGCTGATGGGCAATACAGGCGCGCAGATGGGCGGCTGGTTCAAGAAAGAGATCAACACCGTCGATGACTTGAAGGGACTCAAAATGCGCATCGGCGGATGGGCTGGAAAGACGCTTGGCAAGCTCGGTGTTGTCGCCCAGCAGATCGCCGGCGGGGACATTTATCCTGCGCTCGAAAAAGGCACCATCGATGCAACGGAGTGGGTTGGGCCTTATGACGACGAGAAGCTCGGCTTCTACAAAATCGTGAAGTTCTATTACTACCCAGGCTGGTGGGAGGGCGGTACGACCAATCACCTGCTGATCAATCTGCCAAAGTGGAATGAGTTGCCGAAAGCCTACAAAGCCGTCGTAACTGCGGCAGCGGGCTTCGCCAACGTGGAAGAGACGGCTCGTTACGATGCTCGTAACCCGCAAGCCTTAAAGCGGCTGGTGGCAAATGGGGTTCAGTTGCGGCCGTTTTCGACGGCGATCATGGAAGCTTGCTTAAAGGCGTCAAACGAAGTCAACGCCGAGACCTCAGCCGTCAACCCAAGCTACAAGAAGGTCTGGGATTCAATCGCGGCTTTCCGGCGCGACGAGTATCTGTGGTGGCAGGTCGCTGAATACGGTTACGACAGCTTCATGATCCGCACGGCCGCGAGAAGCTGAAAACTCATTGCGGCAAGCCTGGACCGGGGCCGGCCAAGGGGCCGGCCTTGGCTTTTTTCCAGCCGCTATTTTTGCGTGATCGAGCACTTACAACTTTCGTCGAACCCGTGCACACTGGATTTAGTGGCCTGGCTCCGTCATGGTTCCGGCCATACCCCTAAAGATGCCGTGCATGGGGGATAGTGGGGGCTCCCGCTATCAAGATTTAAGGGAGGATAAGGGATGAAACGTCGTGAATTCTTGAAGGCCGCCGGCCTTGGGGTTGCCGCGAGTGCGGTGGCCGCTCCGGCGATTGCGCAATCGGCGCCGGAGATCAAATGGCGCATGACGGCGAGCTGGCCGAAATCGCTCGACACGCTCTGGGGCGCTTGCGAAGTTATGGCAAAGGCCGTTGCCGAAGCGACCGATAACAAATTTCAGATCCAGACGTTCGCGGCGGGCGAAATCGTGCCTGGCCTGCAGGCCCTCGATGCGGCGTCAGCCGGAAACGTCGAGATGGGTCACACGGCGTCCTACTATTATTTCGGCAAGGATCCGACATTCGCCTTCGGCACCTCCGTGGCTTCCGGTCCCAATCAGCGTCTTAACCAGGGCTGGTATACGCTCGGCGGCGGCAAAGAAGTGCTTAACGAGTTCTACAAGAAGTACAACGTGCACTCTCTGCTCGTCGGCAACACAGGTTGCCAGATGGGCGGATGGTTCAGGAAGGAAATCAACACGGTCGACGATCTTAAAGGTCTCAAGATGCGGATCGGTGGTTTTCCTGGCCGGGTGCTGCAGAAGCTCGGTGGCGTTCCGCAGCAGATTGCGGGCGGCGATATCTACCCGGCGTTGGAAAAAGGTACGCTTGATGCGTGCGAGTGGGTTGGGCCTTACGACGACGAGAAGCTTGGCTTCTACAAAATTGCTCCGCACTACTACTATCCCGGTTGGTGGGAAGGCGGCTCAATGATCTTTGCCTTCATCAACCTGGATAAGTGGAACGCACTGCCGAAAGCGTATCAGGCTGTCCTGGAACAAGCCGGTGCGTATGCCAACACCTGGATGGTAGCCAAGTACGATCAGCTTAACCCTGCGTCGCTCCGCAAGCTTCTGGCGGGCGGCACAAAGCTGCACTCGTTCTCTGGTCCGATCATGGAGGCAAGTTACAATGCCGCCATGGAACTGCACGGCGAGATTTCGAAGGAGAATGCCAGCTTCAAAAAGGTCAACGACTCGATGCTGGATTTCACCAAAAACGGCTATCAGTGGTTCCAGGTGGCCGAATACAGCTACGACACCTTCATGATCCGCAAATCGCGCGGCTGAAAAACCTGCGAATGCAAAACCCGGGGCCACAGCCCCGGGTTTTTTATTTTTGCGGTAGCGTTATTTGGGTGGGTCGAAATTCAGCGGCGCTATGTCCGGCATCTGAATTTCGATTTTGACCTTCGAAGGGTCGACGTTGGCACTTTTGTCGATCCAATACGTCACAGACTGCGGCCAGATAATAACAATCGCGACAAGGATCACCATCGTGCCAATCCACGGGATCGCTCCCCAATAGATGTCTGATGTTTTGATTGATCTAGGAGCGATACCCCGCAAATAAAACAGCGCAAATCCAAACGGAGGATGCATGAAACTGGTCTGAATGTTGGCGCAGATCAGTACGCCGAACCAGATCAGATCAATCCCGAGTTTGTCTGCGGCCGGGGCCAACATCGGAATGATGATGAAGGCTATTTCGAAGAAATCGAGAAAAAACGCGATCACGAAGATGAAGGCATTGACGAAAACCAGGAAGCCGAGCTGGCCACCGGGGAGGGA
>DASRAT010000436.1:0-2804 GCA_035638015.1 Gemmataceae bacterium
AGGCTTGCCATGCCGCAGTGTCCGCAATGCAACAAACCGCTGGTGGAGCTGACACGTCAGTGCCCGTCGTGCCGGGCTGATCTGGACTTGCTGGTGGACTACGTCAACGGCCTGCAGGGCAGCCTGAGCCGGGCCGAGCAGCTGGTCCGCGTCGGCGACCTGGGCCAAGCAGTTTGGGCCTACCTGGAAGTGCTGGAAGTCGATCCCGACAACGCCGCTGCCCGCCAACAGGTGGGGCAAATCGCCACTGCCGTGCGGCAATTCGATCGGACCGCGCCGGGCCGGCGCTGGGCGCAAGGGTTGCCGCCATCGGTCAACGGCACGGGCCGCAAATTCAAGCTGGTCCCCTTGGTCAAGCGGATGGTCATTGGCCTGGCAGTGCTGGTGGCTTTCGGCCTGGGTTACCTTGCGGGCGTGGGCATGCCGATCAACAATTCGCAGCCACCTGACGAAACCAAGAAAGATGAGCCAAAACCGGAATTGTCGATTTGGAAAAAGGACAATTTGCTGGGCCCTGGTCCCAAGTGAAAAATCACAGAGTTTATTTCGACCCTTCGGATTGCCAACAGCATTGTCAGCCGCCTAGTTTGTGAGGACGTGATGCCATTCGTCGGTTGCCCATCGTGCGGCGTCAAGCTCGACGTTCCCGAGAGCTTTGTCGGAAAAAAAGTACGCTGCGCCACTTGCTCCAATGTGTTCGAGGCCAAGGAAGACGCGCCCAACGCGGCCGGCGACGCAGGGCCTTTGTCCGGTGTCACGTCGCAACCGCCCGCCGGCTGGGACGATGCAGTGCGTGAAGAACGCCGCCGTGACGATGATCGCCGTGATCCGGATGACGACGACGACTACCGCGAAGGCGACGACAACTGGCAAAGCCGACGCATGCGCCGCGATTTGTTGCCGCATCGCGGCGGCCTCATTCTTGGGCTGGGCATCGGCAGTGTGGTCGCCGCGCCGCTCGGCATTTTTTGTTACGCCATCCCCACGGTCATCGGCATCACCCTGGGCGTATTCGCCTGGGTCATGGGCCGAGGCGACATGCGACAAATGGACCGCGGCGAGATGGACCCCGATGGCCGCGGCATTACCCAAGGGGGCTACATCTGCGGCATCATCGGCACCTCGCTTGGAGCGCTGGCGTTGCTGGCGTGCGGAGCGTTCCTGCTGTTTTGGGTGGGCATGATGGCGACGGCGAAGTAAGACCTAAACAATGCCACGCCTCCCTCAGCATCTATAGTAGGCGGAAAAATGGCAAACAAAATCGGCTGGCAATGGTTCGCCCTTGGCTCCGCGTTGTTCGCGGGTTTGACCGCCATCTTCGGCAAATTGGGCGTCGCGGAAATCAACTCCAACTTGGCCACCCTGATCCGCACCGCGGTGATTCTCGTCATTTGCACGGCGATCGTCGCCGTCCGCGGCGAATGGGAGCCCATGAGCAACCTCTCTGCCAAGGGCGTGACCTTCCTCTGCCTTTCCGCCTTGGCCACGGGCCTGTCCTGGTTGTGTTATTACCGGGCACTCCAAACTGGGCCGGCATCCAGGGTGGCGCCGATCGACAAACTCAGCGTGGCCTTCGTGATCGTGCTGGCCTGGCTCGTCCTCGGCGAGCCGATGACCTGGCGGCTGTGTCTGGGCGGATCACTGGTTGTCGCGGGAGCGCTCATTCTGGCGACCGGCTGACTTACAATCCCCAACTCTCCAGTTACGGCGGTTTCACCTGCTGCTGTCGCGGAGGTTGGCCTCCGGAGCAAGCCTTGTTGCATTCCGCGAAGAACCCGATGACGCAGGCCAGCACAGCCAACACGACGAAACCGCCGGCCACGGTAACCAGGGCCACGCCGCCGATCAACGAAGAAAGCACCCGGCTCGCCGGGTTTTTGCCCGCGGCCGCCAGCCCCATGCCGATCAGTAGCGCAACCGCCAGCACCAAAGCAACAATGATACCCCCGCTGACTACCGATTCGGCGTGTTTCGTGTCACGGATGCCGCCCAGGCCGCCTCCAAAGGCGAAGAGAAGAATGCCAAGCGTGGCCAGCGTGGCGATGCCGATCAACCCGTACCCGATCCATGCCACGTCGGTTTTGACGGTCGCGTCGACGCCCTCGAGCGGTGGGGCTGGTTGGCGCAGTCTCAACAAGGGAGCGTTGCACCTGGGACAGTAGCGCCACCGCGCCTGCACTGGCTCGCCGCATTCGTCACATTCCCCCGGTTGGCCGCCGGATTCAGGACTTCGCTCGCTCGCCAATGGCCCGGCGAGCCTCAATTGCACGGCGGGGTTCTGCACCTGGGTCAAACAGCGCGGACAGGTTACCCAGGTTTGCGTTTCATCCGCCGCGATTCGCAAAAAGCAGTGGCATTCAGGGCACATCACACGCTGTGTCATGCCGAGGCCTCCTCGCGCTGGTCGATCACCGTCACTTGCCGCATCAGTATCCGCCGCACCTGGCGAACAGACTGACCAACCAGGAGGCCCGCGCCGCCGAGAGCCAACAGGAACACAATTTGTTGAGGCCGCGCCAGCCGCTGGGAGTCGGACAATTCCAGGCCCCAGCGGACATAGCCAAGGTAGACGGCGTAGCACGCCATCGCTCCCAGGGTGGTGGCGTAAACCAGAGGCAGCGACAAACGCAGTCCGGCCGCGACAATGACCAAAAAGTACAACGCGGGCAAAGTGCTGTGAGGCTCGCCGCCCAGCACCAGCACCGTGCTAATGAGCAGCAAATCCGCCGCGGTGACGGCATATTTCAAAAACGGCGGCACCCAGCGCCGGCGCAGCAGCACATAAAGGCCAAAAACCATCAAAG
>DASRAT010000437.1:0-4434 GCA_035638015.1 Gemmataceae bacterium
GTCAGATAATGAAGTCCCCACACTTCCAACAATCTTACCAAAAGCCTGCCAATTGGATTAAGGCGGACTTGGCCAAATTGCCTGTTGGCCTCCCAACGTTTGCTGCCCGCACCTTGGACAGTGCACGCCAAACCACTGGGCATGACGCGGCATCGCAGTCATCTCAAACGGTCCAATTCAGGTTGGCAAGTCTCACTATTGCAATCAGTTAGGCCAACACTATTAATCTGAAGCCGTGTTGGCCCAGGAATTGCTACCACGATGATTGTATTACTGCGCAAACAGGTCTAATTGACAGGCAGCATTATCCCTCGGCGGTTGCTGCCAGGTTCGCGGTGCGCACTCAGGCCAGGACACTCTCATGTATACCGAAACCATCGCCGCCCTCAGCGATCAAGCCGCTGCCAAAATCAAAGCCCAAAAGCGTTCGCTGCTCAGTCATCTCATCCGTTCCATGCTGGCCGGCATGTATGTGGGTGCCGCCATCGTGCTGATCTTCACCATTGGCGGCCTCCTTTCCCGCGATGTTCCCTGGGCAGTACGCCCCGTCATGGGAATCTGCTTCGGCGGCGCCTTGACCATCGTCGTTTTCGCCGGCTCGGAACTGTTCACCGGCAGCAATCTGGTGCTGACGCTCGGCTGCTTCACCAAGAAAACCAGCTGGGGCGACCTGGCATCTAACTGGGTCTGGACCTGGATCGGCAATCTCGCCGGCAGTGTCCTCTTGGCCTGGATGGTGGTCCAGGCCGGTTTGCTCGACGCCCAGACCTTTCCCGGCGTTAATGCCTTCATTCTCAAGTTGACCGAAACGAAGATGAACTTGCCGGCCGACCAACTCATCTTGCGAGCGATCCTCGCCAACTGGCTGGTGTGCCTGGGCGTCTGGATGGCGGCGCGGACCAAAAGCGAATCGGCCCGCATCCTGATGATCTGGTGGTGCATGTTCACCTTCATCACCAGCGGCTTCGAGCACAGCATCGCCAACATGTGCGGCTTGATGATGGGCTATTTGCTGCCGCACGGGGAAGCCATCAGCATGGGGGGTTACTGGTACAACCTCGGCCTGGCGACATTCGGCAACGTCATTGGCGGGGCGGTGTTCGTGGCCTGCCTCTACTGGCTGGGCAGTCCGGAAGCCCGGCAAGCTGCCGACAAGGTTACGATGCCCGCGGCGGAACCGAGCGCCAATGGCAATGGCGTGCTTGCCCCGGCGGGGATGAGCACCGCACGTGCGTAATCGTTGTGCAATTGAAAAAAAAAGCGGGAGTCGCTTCGCAATCGAAATGACTCCCGCCTCCTTATTCAACTCCGCAGCCTTACTTTCCCCGCTTCAAAACAAAAAAGTGAAACCCGCTCCCCTGCTTGGCCTCAAACGCTTTAGGCCCTTCGCCGCCCATCGGGGCGTAGCAGAACTTCAAGTCGTCGCCGTTTAGCTCGATAATGCCATTGGCCTTCATGCCTTCGCCAAACGGCCCTTCCGTGATTTCCAGCTTGATGGTGACCGGCGTTTTTTTGCTGTCCAGTTCGTACTTCATGACAAACGTGGCGTCCGGGGCTTTGAGCGTGATCTTGTCCTTGGCAATGACAAGCTCCTGGTCTTTGAATCGATCGGCGTCCATCTTTTCGCCGTCCTTGACGCCGGAGACGTATTTCCAGGTGCCGACGAGCTTGGCGGCGTCGAACTGGCCGCCCTTGGCGGTATCGCCGGCGTTGAGATTGGCCACCAGCAACGCGGCGACAAGCATGGCAAGCGCACACAACACTTTCATGACTGGCTCCTTGAGAAGAATTGGCTATCCCGTTGAATCGGCAATTTGGCTATTGTCCGACACGACCTCGCATTATTTGTAATGCCCGCGAATCCACTGCTTGATCATTCTTAATGTGGGCGCTCCGTCGAGGATTTTACGAAGATCCGTCAGGGTTTGCCGCATTTGCCGGCCGGGATTGGGGGCGTCGCAATGTTCATTTAGGAATTGCAGAGCCGTTTGCAAGCCGACCAAAAAGCCATTGAATTGGCCGTCCGCGACGCAGAAGTGCATCAGTGCCTTGGCGGCGATATCCGCCGGGTCGCTATTCGCAGCCTCGTCCACAAGGAAATCGTTCAAGCCATATTGGCCTATAAACAGCCGCATGCTGAGCTCTTCCCGGCATGTGACCTGCGCTGCTATCCTCTTGAAGGAAGCAAGGTAGCGATTCATGGGTCGGACGTCCAAGCCGCGACCAGGTCGCGATGCAGTGTTTCGAGAGATTGTTCTCGCCGCGCAAACTCGTCTTCTTCAATGAGGTCGATGTAGATATTCAAGTGCTGGCCGTCACGGGCATTGAGCCACGAACGCGAGAATTCGTGAGTGAGATCGCTTAGCTCGGTCGCGCTCTTGGTTTGCACAAACTCTACGGCCACTCGAATGGCCTCCAGAGCTTTTTTTGCAAGCCGCTCCGCCGGCAGCTTTTTGCCGGTCAGCCGATAGGAGGAGGTGTGATAAGGACCCACCATCGCGGCATCGCGTGCGATGATGCCGGTTAATTCCAGTTCCTCAAGCAACTCGTCCCCCGCATCAATGCCAGGCCCGTTAGGCATGCGCACCACGGGCCAATTGGTCAAGTAGCCAGGTTCATTCTCCGCGTAATAAAGATGAGCCAGGTAGAACGCTTTGTAGAGTTTGGTCTTGCCGGTCCATGCTCCCCCCGCGGCGCGCAGCAACTCGACGATGACTTGCTTGGCTTGGATAGCGTCGAGTTTTGGCATGAAGTCCTGCCGTTTTGGGATTGCGTTATGCCGCACAAAGTTTGATCTATTTTACCATGCCGGAGAGGAGTTGCCAGGTTAGCCGCGAAATCGTCCTGGAAAACGTTCATAGCCGACGTGTTTGCGTCGGCTATGAAGGGTTTTCCTGACAGTTTTGGTGCGACCGTCTCACGGCGGCGAAGTCGGCAAAATCTCCTCATACTCCGAATCATCCACATGCTGCCCAAGATTCGCCGCCACGATGACCAAGTCGTCGTTCATTTCATCGCGCGTGAAGATCTTGCGAAATTTGGTGATGAACAACCCCGCCTGCAAGTGGCCGGCCAGCTGCGTCAGCCCCTTGATGTCTTCATCGGGCACATGGCGAACTTGATAACCGAACGGCCGGTCCTTCTGGCATTTCGCTAGCCGGTCGCGGATCACCTTGTAAATGGCCTCTGCTTTCTTGGGATCCTTGAGATCGGCCTGCGTGAAACCCTCGTCCACGTCCGGCACCTTCTCGGTGTAGCCGCCCTTGCCTTGCAGGACGGCGATGTCGGCGGCGGTCAGCTTTCGCGCCCATTCCATCGTGGTTGGCGTGCGGCCCTTGGCATTGGGCTGCGGCCGTTGACCCGGTTGGAAATTGAAGCCGAGATCGGCGTTGCGTTTGAGCAAAGCGGGAATCTCGCCGTTGATCGCCTTGAGCCATTCCTCGCCGCGGCCTTGAATACCGCCCGGCGTGCAGCCCTGGGCCGATTGCAGCATCGGCACCCATGTGCGCTGATAGCTGTTGTCGCCCTCCAGATCGACCTTGTGCGGCGCTAGCACATAGAAGAGGGCCTCGGTTTTATCTTTGACCGAGATTTGCGTGATTTTCAGCGGATAGCAAAGTTTTTCCGTGGTGAATTGAAAACGCGTCGGCGTCACTTCACCGGCGTAGGAGCCGTCCTTGTTTTTCTTCATCTGCATGGTGTCGATCTTCATGACCGTGAACAGCCACTTCTTTTGGATGTAAAAGTTCAAGGTCGCTTCATCGCCGGAGTAGCTGTATTTGTTGTCCTTGAGCCACTGGAACAAATCGTCCGCCCGGCCGGCTTCGATGATCTTGTAATCGAGCGAGCCGACGACGCCGACTTCGAGGACTTTGACGGCGGGGGCGGGCGCCGAAAAAATGAAACCAGCTGTTGATGATGGGGCCGCGCCAGGCACAACGGGCCTCGCAAGGCCGAGATTCATGCCAAATTCCTCCCGCGGCAATAGTTTCGATTCGGGCTTCTCCCGCTTTTTGAGAATCGAATAAATCGCCAGATGCTTGAAGAACTCCTTCGGCATCTCATGCAGCTTGGGCTGCGACGGCGTCGGGATCACCATGCCAAAGTCCTGGGCGTTGCCCTCGAACTTCGGCTGCACGGTAAAGGTCTCGATTTTCTTGGCCGGGTCCCAGGTGATGAACACCTTCTGGGCCGGCTGCAAAATATCGGCGTCCTTGGCCGAGAAGTAACAGCAGGCGGCTCGCGCCTGGGCGGGAACAGTCATGGCCACCGCGACGGCGAGCGGCAGCAGCCAGCGCTGAGAGCTTCGCATGGCGTCGTCCTTTCCGATAAGCGGATTGGTTTCACACCCTGTGCGGGCAGAGTACCACAAGGGACAGGCTGGTGCCAAGTGCGGATGGGAGGCAATCAACACACTAACCCGAAGCGCTAGCG